>CAMAUL010000066.1 GCA_945861405.1 Candidatus Methylobacter oryzae
TATTGAGAGGCTAATAGGGAGGAAAAGAGCCTTGATGGGGTGATAAATCAGAACCAAGGGCATTAAAAATCCCAACAAACCATTTTTTTAAATTTTAAACGTAATTAAGCGGGGTGGTTCGCTCTATTAATCCGACAGCCTCCTAGATACTAAACTTTCAACCGAACCCAAGGACTAACCCATGTCAGACCTTAAAATTTATGACATAAAGCCGGAAATAGCGGCGAATGCACACATCACCGCTGAAGCCTATAAAACCCTATATCAGCGCTCCATAGCCGAACCGGAAGCATTCTGGGCTGAACAAGCCGAGCTGTTTCTGGACTGGAGCAAGCGGTGGGACAAAGTCATGGACTGCGATTTTTTGACCGGTCACATCCGCTGGTTTGAAGGCGGAAAACTCAATGTCAGCGTCAACTGCCTGGATCGCCACCTTGCCACACGCGCCGATCAGGTCGCCATTATATGGGAAGGTGACAACCCGGCGCAGGACAAAAAAATCACTTATCGGCAATTGCACGAACAAGTCTGCAAGTTCGCCAATGTGTTAAAAGCGCAAGGCGTCAAAAAGGGCGACCGTATTTGCATCTACCTGCCGATGATTAGCGAAGCGGCAGCGGTGATGCTGGCCTGCACCCGCATTGGCGCAGTACATTCAATCGTGTTCGGCGGCTTTTCCGCCGAGTCGTTAAAAGACCGAATTTTGGATGCCGATTGCCGATTTCTGGTCTGTGCCGATGAAGGCCACCGTGGCGGCAAAATCGTAGCCATTAAAACCAACGTCGATGAAGCCGCTGCGGCCTGCCCCAATCTTGAAAAAGTCATCGTCATCAAAAACACCGGCAATGTCGTAGATTGGCACGAGCAGCGCGACATCTGGTATCACGAAGCGATGGCAACGGCCTCTGCCGATTGCCCGGCAGAGGAAATGGACGCCGAAGACCCGTTATTCATCCTGTACACTTCAGGCTCCACCGGCAAACCCAAAGGGGTCTTGCACTCGACCGGCGGTTATTTGTTGTACACGGCGATGACCCACAAATATGTGTTCGACTACCACGACGGCGACATTTACTGGTGTACCGCCGACATCGGCTGGGTCACCGGCCATTCCTACATGATCTACGGCCCGCTATGCAACGGAGCCACCACCCTAATGTTTGAAGGCGTGCCGACGTATCCCGATGCTGGCCGCTTTTGGCAAGTGATCGACAAACATCAGGTCAATATCTTCTACACCGCGCCGACCGCGATCCGCGCACTGATGGCGCAAGGTGATAAATTTGTTGAATGCAGTTCACGCAGCAGCTTAAGGATACTCGGCAGCGTCGGCGAACCCATTAACCCGGAAGCCTGGGAATGGTATTACCGTATCGTCGGCGACAGCCGCTGCCCGGTCGTCGATACCTGGTGGCAAACCGAAACCGGCGGCATCTTGATCACCCCGTTGCCCGGCACGACAACCTTAAAACCGGGTTCAGCCACCCTGCCCTTCTTCGGCATCAAGCCTGAAATCATGGACAACTCCGGTCAAATTATGGAAGGCGTAGCCGAAGGCATTTTAGTCATCAGCCGCTCCTGGCCGGGACAGGCGCGTTCCGTTTTCGGCGACCATCAACGCTTTATCGACACCTATTTTAAGAACTACCCCGGTTATTATTTTACCGGCGACGGCGCGCGCCGCGATCAGGACGGCTATTTCTGGATTACCGGACGGGTTGACGATGTGATCAATGTATCCGGTCACCGCATGGGTACCGCAGAAATAGAAAGCGCCCTGGTGCTGCATGAACATGTCGCCGAAGCGGCGGTAGTCGGCTATCCGCATGACATCAAGGGGCAAGGCATCTATGCTTACGTGACCTTGAATGTCGGCATCGAGCCGTCTGAGGAACTGCGACAAGAACTGATCGATCTGGTCAGAAAAGAAATCGGCCCGATTGCTAACCCGGATATTATCCAGTGGGCGCCGGGGCTGCCCAAAACCCGTTCCGGTAAAATCATGCGTCGTATTTTGCGCAAAGTAGCGTCCAATGAGATAGGCAGCTTGGGCGATACCTCAACGCTGGCCGATCCGGCCGTGGTTGACGATATTATTGCGCATCGGGCTAATAAATAATCATGGTAATTATTTAGCAGCTAGAAAATCAGAACACGGATTAAACTGATCAACACTAAATTTATCGTTCCCACGCCGGAGCGCTCGTCTTTATATACAAGTATTTAAAAGCACGTCATTCCGGCAGGGATTGCCGGAAACCAGAGCACAGGGATGTGAATGCTCGATTTAACTAAGCAATTCCACGTTGCAAAGTTTGTTACCAGCTTTGACATGCCATCCATGGCGTCTGGATCCCGGCAATCCCTGCCGGAATGACGGCGTCTTTCAGATACTTATGTATTAAAGATGAACGCCGGAGCGAGGGAACGATGCGAAAAACATAAAATCAATTAGCAAGTCAGCTTCGGCGGATTGGGTCAAACAGATTTGCATTGACACTAGCTATTTGGCTTTTCAGTTTGTTCTCGAATGCGTTGCTTAACATCAGACCAAGAGCTTATAGACTCCAGCCCCGCATCCAACCGCTGGGCGCGCTGCGCCAAAACTTCTTCGTGCCAGACGGGTATTGCCGTCGCAATATTTGCATCGTTGATCAGCGAATCCCACAATGATTCCATCATTTGCAGACGTTGCGCTAAGGGCAAGGTAGCAATGTTATCGGTGTGCATAAGATTTTACCTTTAAGTTTGAAAATGAAAGAAGTCTGGTCTTTCTTTTTGATTTTTTCAACTTAATTATAGTCCCGCTTAGCACTGGCCCGTGATTAATGCGATCCAACTTAACGTGTAAAAAGGGGCACAAGGGAGCAGATTATACCAATCCCAATAAGTTGTTGTTTGAAACCCCTCAACCTAACCTTCTCCCGCTGGAGAAGGGATAGCATGTGAACTTATTGGGATTGGGATTGGTATTGGTATTACATAAAGTGTAACAATAGCCCCTCCCCTTTTATGCCACCCTGATTAAAATAGAAGCCTGTGTCATAACTGTGAGTTTCCCCGCATTGTTTTTATTTTCTCGCCAAACACTATATATTGTGTTATTATTTAAACTAAGCACTATATATCGATTGCCGACCCTGAACGGCCGGTTTTCAAATTTCCACTGTTAATAAGGACATCCCTATGCCAGTAAAGCTACATGTCATCCCAAACACCGTGACTGAAATACCTTTTCAGGACGCGTCTATGGATATTTGGGACACCAAATATCGTTTAAAAACAAAAGATGGCGCGGCGATTGATGGCACCATTGATGAGACCTACCAACGAGTTGCCAGGGCAATTGCCGAGGTCGAAAAAGGCAAAACCAAGCAGGAGCAATGTTATAAAGATTTTCTGTGGGCGTTGCGCCAAGGCGCTATTCCAGCCGGACGCATTATTTCCAATGCCGGCGCGTTGGAACACAAACCGTCTACCTCGACGATTAACTGCACGGTGTCCGGCACCATCGCCGATTCGATGGACGATATTCTGGGCAAGGTGCATGAAGCCGGTCTGACGCTAAAAGCCGGTTGCGGTATCGGCTATGAATTTTCCACCCTAAGACCAAAAAACGCCTATGTCTCCGGCGCAGGCGCTTATACCTCCGGGCCGCTGTCGTTCATGGACATCTACGACAAGATGTGTTTTACCGTGTCGTCCGCAGGCGGCAGACGCGGCGCGCAAATGGCGACCTTCGATGTCGGCCATCCCGATGTCGTCGAATTTATCCGCGCCAAACGAGAAGACGGACGGCTGCGCCAGTTCAACCTGTCGCTGCTGATTACGGCCGAGTTCGTCGAAGCGGTCAAAAACGACAAGCCTTGGTCGCTGTCGTTTCCGGTCACCGAAAAAGAAGTCAAACTAGACAACCTGGACTTGACCGACAGCAAGCAAATCATCTGGCGCGACCTGCCTTATATAGACGGTTATATCCTTAACGATGCTGGCCGGGTCGCCTGCAAAATCAGCAAAACCATGCCCGCGCGCCGTTTGTGGGACATCATCATGAGCTCGACTTACGACTATGCGGAACCCGGATTCATCCTGATCGACAAAGTCAACGAGATGAACAACAACTGGTTTTGCGAGAAAATTCGCGCAACCAATCCCTGCGGCGAACAACCGCTGCCGCCTTACGGTTCATGCCTTTTAGGCTCGATCAACCTGACCAGCTTCGTCAAAAAACCGTTCAGCAACGACGCGCATTTCGACTGGGACAATTACCGCAAAGCCATCAAGATTTTCACCCGGATGCTGGACAACGTTGTTGAAATCAACGGCCTGCCCCTAGCCCAACAGCGCGAAGAAATCACCGGCAAACGCCGCCACGGCATGGGTTATCTGGGGCTGGGTTCGACCGTGACCATGATGGGCATGCGCTACGGCGACGCGCAATCGCTGGAATTTACCGAAGAAGTGACCAAAGTGCTGGCCGTGGAAGGCTGGAAAGCGGGACTTGATCTGGCCAAAGAAAAAGGCCCTGCACCGATGATGGAGCAGATGTTTAGCGTCACCGGCGAAATGCTGCACAAACGCCCGGAAATGGTTGCCGACGGCCATAAAGTCGGCGACCGGGTGCCCGGAAAACTGCTGCACAGCAAATACAGCCGCTACATGCAGCAACTGGCTAAAGAAGAGCCCGAACTGGTCGCCGAACTGATCGAAACCGGCGCACGTTTTACCCATCACAGTTCAATCGCCCCGACCGGCACCATTTCCCTGTCGCTGGCCAATAACGCCAGCAACGGCATCGAGCCGAGCTTTGCCCATCATTATTCGCGCAACGTGATCCGCGCCGGTAAAAAATCCAAAGAAAAAATCGACGTGTTTTCCTTTGAGCTGCTGGCTTACCGCGAAATGGTCAATGCCGATGCAATGCCGTACAGCGAAGACCCAGACCAGCAACTGCCGGACTATTTCATCGCGGCCGATGACGTGACCCCGAGACAGCATGTCGATATACAGGCGGCAGCGCAAAAATGGATCGACTCGTCGATCTCCAAAACCGCCAACGTGCCGACCGATTACCCGTACGAGGATTTCAAGTCCATCTACGAGTACGCCTACGACAAAGGCCTGAAAGGTTGCACCACGTTCCGCTTTAATCCCGAAGTGTTCCAGGGCGTATTGGTCAAGGAATCCGACTTGGAAAACACCACCTACCAGTTCACGCTGGAAGACGGCCACGTCGTGGAATTTAAAGGCAACGAGGATGTCGAATACGACGGCGAAATCCACAGCGCCGCCAACTTGTTCGATGCCTTGAAAGAAGGCTATTACGGGAAGTTTTGATGTTGGGTTAAGTACAAAGAGAAATGGAACACGGATGCCAAAAGTAGGCGCCTCTAGGCGACGCAGATTAGACGGATGGGCACAGATTCAAAAGCGGATAACTTGGTTTTAGCTATTAAAAATCCGCGTAAATCCATCCAATCCGCGTCATCCGTGTTCTATTAATTAATTATTTATTATTCCCACGCTCCGCCGTGAGAACGATGCGCGGCAACAATGATCGAGGCTAAAAATATGATACATAAAATCAACAAAAAAATCGTCGACTACAAAGTCGTGAGCAAAGACGATGCCGAACCGGCTAAACAGGAACAAGAACAGCCTTCCGTGGAAAGCATGCACGAAAACCTGTCGCGCCCGGAAGTGCTGCTCGGCTCCACCTACAAAATCAAAACCCCGCAGTCGGAACATGCGCTGTACATCACCATCAACGACATGATCCTGAACCCCGGCACCACCCACGAAGAGCGCCGTCCTTACGAAATCTTCATCAACTCCAAAAACATGGAGCATTTCCAGTGGGTGCTGGCGCTGACCCGGCTGATCTCGGCGGTATTCCGCAAAGGCGGCGACGCCTGCTTCCTGATCGAAGAAATGAAATCGGTATTCGACCCGCGCGGCGGCTACTTCAAAAAAGGCGGCGTGTTCATGCCCTCGCTGGTCGCCGAAATCGGCCACGCAATCGAGTCGCATTTAAAGCATATCGGCATGATCAAGCCGCCAGCGATGACCGATCACCAGAAACAGTTTCTTGCCGAAAAACGCCGGGAGTTTGAAGCCGAGCATGGGGAGTCGGAAGATCAGGCATTTCCTGAAAAAGCCGTGTTATGCGTCAAGTGCAGCACCAAGGCGATGGTGTTGATGGATGGGTGTATGACTTGTTTGAATTGTGGGGAGAGTAAGTGTGGTTGAATTGTCACAACGAACTCATCGTGTACATTTCCCCCAATTCTGATATATGAAACTACTTATGAAATTATTGATTTGCTAAGCACAAGTGAGCGCGTAGGATGGGTAGAGCAACGCGAAACCCCTCGCCGCGGCGCTCAATGATGGGTTTCGCGTTGCTCTACCCATCCTACCGAGCTAAAAGTTAATACCAATGCGGTAGAACCACTCTGTTAAGGAAATTATGATGGATCAATTTGTTTTTCGTAAGCACGACACCGTTGGTTCCGCAGCAGCAGAACATGACTCGCAATTCCTTGATGACTGTTTTGTGGATACTGGTGACATTAAGTTTCTATTGGATAGGAGTAATCCAAAAAGAATTGTTGTCGGGAGAACAGGAGCTGGAAAAACAGCCTTACTATATCGTCTAACGCATTCAACTGATCATGTAATTCAATTGTCACCACATGATTTATCGCTTAATTTTATCGCTACAAATAAGGTAATAGCATTTTTCGAGGAAGCCGGTGTTAACTTATCACCTTTTTATGTACTGCTATGGAAACATCTTCTTGTTGTAGAGCTTATAAAAGAAAAATATCAAATTAAAGACGAAACTTCATATAATAATTTTATGCGTTCAATCACCTCTATTGTTTGCAAAAAGGATAGAAATAAAGAATTAGCATTGGATTACTTTGGAACATGGGGAACTAAATTTTGGCAGACTACCGAACAACGAATTCACGAATTAACAAAATGTGTTGAAAGTAATCTATCTGCTGGTGTTAATGGAAAACTTGCTGGTGTTACATTTAACGCCGAAGGCGCAAAAAAATTATCATTAGAACAGAAAACTGAAGTAAAAGAGCATGGAATGGATGTGGTATCCAGAATTCAAATCCGTGAACTTGAAAACATGCTGACTGTACTTGATGAAAACATCTTTAATGATGTCAAAAACCCATACTATGTAACAATAGATATGCTTGATGAGGATTGGGCTGACGATCGAATTAGGTTCAAGCTTATTCGATCATTAATTGACGTAGTTAATCGATTTAAACGCCTATCAAACGTTAAGATAATTTTAGCAATTCGGCATGACCTACTCTATAAGGTAATCCATTTAGAAACTGTTTCTGGATTTCAAGAAGAAAAATTTAAAGCTCTTTATTTGAATCTGAAATGGGAAAAGGATGAGCTAAAAAAAATAGTTGAATCGCGCATTAATAAATTAATTAAGCGGAATTACACCAAAGGAGACATATCTTTTAAAGAGGTATTTCCAGCTCATGTAAATGGCGATGAAACTTTTGACTACATGTTAAAGAGAACTTTTTTCAGACCTCGCGATATTATTGTGTTTATAAATGAATGCTTAGATTTATGTTCAGGAAAAGCAACAATAACTGCCGCCATAATAAAAGACGCTGAAAATAATTATTCATCTGAACGATTACAATCTTTATCAAACGAATGGAATACTATACTACCCGACCTAACGTATACATCACAGCTTCTATTTGGCTTAAAGGATCATTTTAAAGTAAGTCTAATTACTCAAGAGTTCCTGGAAACAAAATTTGAAGAAATAGCTATTTCTCTAAATGAGGACAGCGTAGACCAGATTACCAAGATCATTTTTAGTATGTATACAGCCAAAAATGCAAACTTTGATTCAGTTAGAAACTATATTTTGAGAGAGTTTTACGCGGTAGGACTTATCGGTATTAAAACCGGCCCCACCGCTTCAATTAGTTGGACTCGTCTTAATAATCCTTCACGACTTAATGCCGGTCAAATTAGACCGTCATCTACTGTATATATACATCCAATGTTTTACAGGGCATTAGGTTGTAGGTTGGAATAAGTTGAGTACCGTAGGCTGGGTTAAATGCAATGAAACCCAGCGTTGTTCGCATTAAATCTGGGTTTCGCGTTGCTCTCGGCAATTGCTCCTGCATTGCTCTACCTCCTGCATCCATGCAGTCGTACCCAGCCTACGGCACTGGCGTAAACAATGAGCGCCGTGCGAGAATGAAGAAAACAGGCCGGTGGTGGTACGCGTTCAATCCCGTATGCCGCGCCGAGTACCGGAGCTTTCGACGGGAACAGCCCGTAGGGGTGCGGCAGGGATGCCGCACGTTGACGAAGGGGCAGGAAGCCCCTTTCGGCAACCCCCGTCGAAAGCGAGGAACGCAGGAATCAAGCGGCAACCGGGTCGCCTTTTCTTTGGATACTTTCTTTTGGCGAAGCAAAAGAAAGTATCTCGCCCTCGGGTGCGATTACCCGAATAAATCAATCGTCGCGATAGCGACACATTAATGCCGAAGGTAAAGCAACGCAGAAGCAGTTGCCGAGAGCACAGGGATGTAAATCGAGCAATCTCCGGCGATGAGACTTGTTGCCTATTTTGGCATTGCCATCCATGGCTTCTGGAACCCGGCAATCCCTGCCGGGATGACGTGGTTTAAAATACTTATGTATAACAATGAGCGTAGCGCGTGGAAACAAGACGAATAAAAACGCGACAACCGAAGAGACTGCCCTTTATTTTTATAGCTTTGATTGCTCGACTTGAGGGCAAAGGTAATACCGACGGATGATAATTCAATCTCGAACACAGAAAAAAAAGGAATTCAAAGCTTTTAATACTACAAAAGTAAAACGGTTTAGGGCGTTAAATAGCCCGGAAGCTTGGCTGGCGCTGCTTAAATTGTCTACGGCTTCAGAAGACGATCAGCCCCTGCCCTAAAACCAAAAGGAGATACCATGCCCAAACCCGTCACCCCTTTGCTGGCAGCCGATATTTTAATCGAACTGATCGACCAGCCCGAGCGGCCTTTTGTGTTGATCGAACGCGCCTATCCGCCTTACGGCTGGGCGATTCCGGGCGGTTTTGTCGATGTCGGCGAAACCGTGGAACACGCCGCAATCCGCGAGGCCAAGGAGGAAACCTGTCTCGATATTACGCTGACGGCTTTGTTAGGCATCTATTCCAATCCCGCGCGAGATTCCCGCAACCATACCGTCACCGCCGTCTATATTGCCGAAGCCGCCGGAATGCCGAGCGCCGCCGATGATGCGAAAAATTTCGGTATTTTTACTTTCGACACGCTTCCCACAGTGCTGGCATTCGACCATGCACAGGTTGTGGAAGATTACCGGAATTACCGGATAACAGGGAAAGTTACGCCGTTGCGGGTTTGAATGTAAGCAGATTATTGATGCGTAATGTGGGCAAAAAAACCATCAGCCCTCATCACCAAACGATTCAAACACTTCGCTTAAATCAATCGTAAGCTCAGGAAATAAATGCGGTATTGCCATGCCGTTATTTGCATACATATCTTTTAATTGATAGCGGCCATTATCGTCTAAGACAAACTGATAGACGGCTTGCTCATAGGGATAAACCAGCCAGTATTCGCTTACCCCACTTTCGGCATATAACTCATACTTAATCTGCATTTCTTTTTTAGAATTACCTTTCGATAAAATCTCAATAATCCAGTCAGGCGCACCGTTGCAACCTTGCTCATCCAATTTTTGGGTATCGCAAATCACACACAAATCAGGTTGTACCACCGTATGAATTTCTTTACTAGCCAAGATGGATTTTTTGCGGTCGTATAAGCGCACATCAAACGGCGCGGCATAAATACGGCATTTTTTATTTTTGAAGAAAGCTGACAATGGCCGTGTCAGGTTCATAGAAATATCTTGATGCTTCACATTCGGCGCGGGCGACATCAACATAATTTTGCCTTTGATGAGCTCTACAGTCTCATCAAATTGCCATGTCAAATAGTCGGCATAACTGTAGGTTTTAGTTAAATCTAATTGGGAAAGATCGGTGATTTTTGGCATGAGGATAAACTCAAAGTGCAAAGTGAATTCAATTCGGTGTTCGGGATAATAACACAAGCGGCACCATGGCTACATGTCCACCGGTGGACAACTGCAAAACACATGCCGGTCTCCATAGACATTATCGATACGCCCGACCGGCGGCCAGTATTTGTCGTCATGCTGATCGCTGTTCGGGAAAAATGCCTGCTGTTTCGAGTACGGCAGAGTCCATTCTTCCAGCAGCAAACGATGCGTGTGCGGCGCATTATGCAGTAGGTTGTTTTCGGCATCGGCGTCGCCGGTTTCTATGGCTCTGATTTCTTCACGGATGCCGATTAGCGCGGCGCAGAACCGGTCGATCTCGGCTTTGTTTTCGCTTTCGGTGGGTTCTATCATCAAGGTGTCGGCGACCGGGAACGATACGGTAGGCGCATGAAAGCCGTAGTCGATCAGGCGTTTGGCGATGTCTTCGACGGTGACGTTGCAAGTCTTTTTAAAGGCATGACAATCGATAATGCATTCATGCGCGACCCAGCCGTTTTTGCCGGTGTATAAAATCGGATAATACGGCGCTAGCCGTTTGGCGATGTAATTAGCGTTCAGGATCGCGGTCAGCGTCGCGCGCTTTAAACCGGCTGCACCCATCATCGCGATATATGCCCAGGAAATGGTGTAGATGCTGGCCGATCCCCACGGTGCGGCGGACACTGTGCCGATGGTGCCGTGTTCGCCTTTGGCCGGATTGACGCCTTCGACAACCGGATGGTCGGGCAAAAAGGGGGCCAGATGCGCGCCCACACCTATCGGGCCGACGCCGGGACCGCCGCCGCCATGCGGGATGCAGAAGGTTTTGTGCAGGTTAAGGTGGGCGACATCGGCACCGATTTTGCCGGGACGACTGATGCCTACCAGCGCATTAAAGTTGGCGCCATCCAGATAAACCTGTCCGCCATGCTGGTGGATCAAGTCGCAGATTTCCCGGAACGCTTGTTCAAACACGCCGTGCGTGGACGGATAGGTAATCATTAACGCGGCCAGCGTGTCTTGATATTCGGCGGTTTTCTGGCGTAAATCATCCAGACTGACGTTGCCGTTGTCATCACAGGCGACTACCACGACTTTAAGTCCGGCCATCGCGGCGCTGGCCGGATTGGTGCCGTGCGCGGAAGCAGGAATCAGGCAGATATTTCGCTGCGCCTGGCCCCTGACTTCATGATATTTGCGGATGACCAGTAGGCCGGTGTACTCGCCCTGGGATCCGGCGTTGGGTTGCAGGGAGAAGGCATCGAAACCGGTCAGGTCGCACAACATGTCTTCCAATTCGGCAAACATCTGCTGGTAGCCGTGGGTCTGGTACATCGGCGCGAACGGGTGTAGTGCGTTGAATTCGTAATAGGAAATGGTCTGCATTTCTGTAGCGGCGTTCAGCTTCATGGTGCAGGAACCCAGCGGGATCATCGAGCGATCCAGCGCTATATCGCGTCGAGCCAGACGACGCATATAACGCATCATTTCGGTTTCCGAATGATAGCGGTCAAATACCGGATGTTGCAGGATTTGATCGTTGCGCAGCAAGGTTTCAGGAATGCACTCGCCGACGGTCGCATCCAGCGCATTGATGTCGGGAAGATCGGCGGTGGCCGATGCAAACACCTGCCAGACATCCCTTAGGTTGCCCCGCGTGGTGGTTTCGTCTAACGAGATACCGATATGATCCGCATCAATCACACGCAGGTTGATACTGGCTTCTGCGGCCTGGGCGGCGATGCGTTTTGCCCGGTTCGGGGTGCTGATGACCAGTGTGTCGAAATAACACTCGCTCAGAACCTGATGACCCAACTGGGCAATGCCCGCCGCCAGAATTTGCGTGTAACGATGCACCCGTCCTGCAATCAGCCGCAAGCCTTCTGCGCCATGATAAACCGCATAAAATCCGGCGATAACCGCAAGCAGCACCTGCGATGTACAGATATTGCTGGTGGCCTTGTCCCGACGGATATGCTGCTCACGGGTTTGCAGCGCCATGCGCAACGCAAGCTGGCCGTGGCTGTCTTTGGAGACGCCGATGATGCGTCCGGGAACCGAGCGTTTGTATTCGTCCTTGGTCGCAAAATAGGCGGCATGGGGGCCGCCGTAACCCATCGGCACGCCAAATCGCTGAGAGTTGCCAACCACGATATCGACGCCGAATTCGGCAGGCGGTTTAAGCAACACCAGCGCCAGCAAATCCGCTGCTACCGTGACCAGTGCCGATTTGGCTTGTGCTATCGCGGTGATAATGCTCAGGTCTTTTATTTCGCCTTTGCAACCGGGATATTGCAGCAGCAGCGCAAAAAAATCATGTTGTTCCAGATCGTGATAAGGGTCGGCGACAATAACCTCGTAACCCAGAGAGCGGGCGCGGGTTTGGATCACGGCAATGGTCTGCGGATGGCAGTCCTGATCGACGAAGATGCTGTTGGCGGCACTTTTGGACAAGCGCCGCGACATGGTCATCGCTTCCGCCGCCGCCGTGGCCTCATCCAGCAGTGAGGCGTTGGCAAGCTCCATGCCGGTCAGGTCGATAATGACTTGCTGAAAAGTCAGCAACGCTTCCAGCCGCCCCTGGCTGACTTCGGCCTGATAAGGCGTGTAAGCCGTATACCAGCCGGGGTTTTCCAGCACATTGCGCTTGATCACCGCCGGCATCACGGTGTCGTAATAGCCCATGCCGATCATCGAGGTGAACACTTTGTTGCGTTCGCGCATGTTGCGCAGATGCTTGATCACCGCGCGCTCGCTGATCGTTTCGGTCAGCTTTAACGGTTCATGGTTCAGGATATTGGCTGGGATGGCCAGCTCGATGATCTCTTCCAGGTCATTTAAGCCCAGCGCTGCCAGCATGTCTTTGGTTTGCTGAGGATTGGGGCCGATGTGGCGGTTGATAAAATTACCGCGCATTTCCAGTTGAGCCAAGCTAGGGCGAGATGGGAGCATGATTTGTACCTACTCAACAGTTAGGGAAGTAGGCATTGTCCACGAAAAGCACGAGAAGCACGACAAAATTTAGGTAACCATCAGCCACAAATTGTCACAGATGTACGCGGATAAACTGAAATACAAGGAAGGTACCCAAGCCGGACGGGGCATATTGCCTGTCCTGAACGTTTCGTGTTGTTTAAGGCTTAGGCATAGGAAAATCGTTAAGCGGAGTTACAAACCCAATACCGTTAAGTTACGGATTAACCGTTCGCCCTGAGCATGTCGAAGGACTCTCAAGAACGGCTTAACTTAACAGCATTGGTTACAAACCCCGCTCCGCTTGAGGTAACGCCAAGAAAACTTTGCGATTAATTTTCGTGTTTCGTGGACGGCATCTATTCAGTCAAATCCATATCATCAGCGCTCAATTCGTCTAACTGCTGAACAGCTTCATTTTTGCTGTAGTAGCGATGAGGGATAAAAGGCAACGGGGTTACGGTAACGGCAATTTTGTGATCGCGAACCATAGCATATAGCATATTACCGTTGCCAGCCGCACTCAGAGCTAGCAATGCCATAGCAATCGGCTGCCCCAAACTGGGTGAAAAACCGCCGCTGGTGACATGACCTACAGCAAAACCCGCCTTGTTGTAAATCTCACCGCCGTCCCGCACCGGTATTTTGCCTTCCACCAACAAACCCGTGCGTATTTTTTCCGAACCGTACTGCAATTGAGCCAGAATTTTATCGGCTCCGGGATATTGGTGGTGATTTTTTTTAAGCAGATATTTAAGTCCCGCTTCCACCGGCGTAATCGACTCATTAATTTCATGATCGTACAGGCACAACCCCGCTTCCAGGCGCAAGGTATCCCTGGCCGCCAAACCGATAGGTTCGACATCGGCTTCAGCCAACAGCAGGTGAGCAAATTGTTCCGCATAAGCATTGCCTACCGAGATTTCAAAGCCGTCTTCACCGGTATAGCCGCAACGGCTGATATTGCATTTTATGCCATCAATGCTTGTTCCACAGGCTTGCATAAAGGAAAGCTTAACGGCTTGTGCGGAGAATTTTTGCATGATCGATGCGGTAGCCGGGCCTTGCAAAGCAAATAATGCCTGGCTGGTCAGCTCATTAAAACAACAGCGACCGGATAAATGGCTGTACAGATACTTAAAGTCTTTGTCTTTGCAGCCGGCATTTACCACAATCATCACGCCCGACTCAATGCGGGTAATGATGATGTCATCCATAATCCCGCCATTGTCGTTGGTCAATACTGTGTATTTCTGCTGGCCGGGTTTAAGCCCGGTAATATCTCCGGGTATCAATTGCCCGAGTTCAAAAACAGCATCCTCGCCCAGAATCAGGCATTGTCCCATGTGGGAAATATCGAAGAAACCGGCGTGACTGCGGCAGTGCAGATGTTCATGCAGTGTGCCGTTGCTGTAGTACAACGGCATTTGGTAACCGGCAAATGGCACCATCTTGGCACCCAGCTCAAGATGAAGATTGTGTAGCGGTGTCTGTTTTAACATGTAAGTTTTATTCTTGACCTGTAAGCAATGCTGTTACGTAGTTTAACCATTTGTTCGATCATTTACCACGAACAACACACAGAACGTGAAGAAAAAGCCTAACGACCAGAGTCTTACAATAACATGGATGGCACCGATTACGCGAGGCTCCGTCTTGATAACTCGCCGCTCGGTTGTTTTAGTTTTTAAGATTAAAGCCTAAGCTAGTATAATTCCCGCTTTGTTTCAGCTTGTCATCAGTTAACTTGTCTTGCTGCACCCACTTCTTCTAAAATTTCAGAGAACTCTATGGCGCTGTATTGTGGAATCGTTGGTTTACCCAACGTTGGAAAATCGACCCTATTTAATGCCTTAACCCGTGCGAAAATCGCGGCCGAAAATTATCCTTTCTGCACCATCGACCCCAATGTAGGCGTAGTTCCCGTGCCTGACGCCAGAATGGACAAGCTGGCGGAAATTGTAAAACCCGAACGTGTGCTGCCCACCACAATTGAGTTTGTAGACATCGCAGGCCTGGTTGCGGGCGCATCAAAAGGCGAAGGCTTGGGCAACCAGTTTTTAGCTAATATTCGTGAAACAGATGCAATAGCCCATGTGGTGCGCTGCTTTGAGGACGATAACGTTATCCATGTCGCCGGAAAAATCGACCCGCTCTCCGACATCGAAGTCATCAATACCGAATTGGCGCTGGCCGATATGGCTTCCGTCGAAAAAGCCCTACTGCGCGCCAGCAAAGCGGCCAGAACCGGCAACAAAGATGAACAGGCCAAAAAAGATGTGCTGGAAAAAGTCTTCAAGCAACTGGACGCTGGAGAACCCGCACGCACCTTGCCTTTAACCGTGGATGAAAAAGCCCTGATCAGAGACCTGTGCCTGATGACACTCAAACCGGCCATGTACATCGCCAATGTCCAGGATGACGGTTTTGAGAACAACTCGTTATTGGATAAAGTCAAAGCCTTGGCTGACAAGGAAGGCGCGATGGTGGTGCCGATCTGCGCGGCCATAGAAGCGGAAATAGCCCAGCTCGATGACGAAGAAAAGGAGGAGTTCCTGGATGATCTGGGACTGGAAGAGCCCGGACTAAACCGTGTCGTACGAGCTGGATACAAGCTGCTGAATCTGGCGACTTATTTTACTGCGGGTGTCAAAGAAGTCAGGGCCTGGACTATTCCGGTAGGCGCAACCGCACCCCAGGCGGCCGGCGTAATTCACAGCGATTTTGAAAAAGGCTTTATCCGCGCCGAAGTCATCGCCTATCAGGATTTCATCGATTATAAAGGCGAACAAGGTGCCAAAGACGCCGGAAAATGGCGACTTGAAGGCAAAGACTATATCGTTAAAGACGGCGACGTCGTGCATTTCAGATTCAACGTTTGACAAAGCAAGAGCGGGTATCTATAATTCCCGCTCTTCAAAAGCCTGTTCAATGGCGATGTAGCTCAGCTGGTTAGAGCACGGGATTCATAACCCCGGGGTCGGTGGTTCAAGTCCACCTATCGCCACCAAATATTACAGCATTTAACCCAGCACCGGGTTAATTACCTCCCACACAATCTTGCCACATACAAAAAAGTCTGCATAACCAGCCTTGATTGTTACGTCATTACTCTAGGCACTCTCGACAAGTCCTGCAATCCTCACCGATTAACTCATAGTCTCCAGAGTATCAATGGGCGGGGTTTAACTGTAACGTTCCCATCCCTGTTTGAATAGAAAAATTCTTGTTGAGCTTGCCGGATTTGCATGAGGCTTTTAAGAGCAATCATCCGCCAGAAGCCGTTTATTTTATCTCTTTGATAATTTCGATAAATACCAGTAGACTGTAAAAAAACACAACTCAGTCAGATAATGATTAAACAGCGATTTTTATTATTGTTAATACTCATGATGGTCATTACGCCAGTTTGGTCTGCGCTTGGCTATTATTCGGGTATGGCGGAGTCGTTGTCTGCTGAACCTTCTTTCAAACAGGCTGTAGCTGATTCGGCTGATGCCGCACCACAGAGTTCAGAACACTGTCTTCATCAGGATAAATTTAAAGTAGCCTGCCATGCAAGCGGCAGTTGCACCTTTCATATTTGTGGTGATGGAGGAATCGCCGCAGTTTTTTTATTTACTCAAGCTTATAGCGCGTATCGTTATGAGCATTGGGAAAAGTCCGTTTCCCGTTCCCTGTCATCCTCCCCCGAAATAAGACCCCCCATTGAGCCTCTAACAGTCGTAGGGTAAGTAGGCTTTTTTGCCTTTATAACCACGAGGTACAAGTACCCTCGGGGTGAACATCTTGCGCAAACTCAAAATAACATATCCGTTTAACGGACTTTATAACGAGTATAGGAGGAACACATGTCTCCACAAATTATTTTCAAGCTCGTAGGATGTGCTGAACATAGTGAAGCGCATCAATCGCGAATGATGGGCTTCCTTCGTCAGCCCATCCGACAGATTTTAATTACGCTGCTGTTTTCTGCCTGTGTATTTGCAGCTGAAGAACCGGTGATCGAGCACGTATTAACATTAAAATTGGCAACCGAGCAGGCCATTCAAGATAACCCCGATCTGGCACAAATGCAGGCCAGGGCTCAAGCGATGGCCGCTGTTCCGTCGCAAATGGGCGCCCTGCCTGATCCTGAAATCAGCTTCAATGCGATGAGCCTACCGGTTAATACCTTTAACACTAAGCAAGAAGATATGACCCAACTGGGAGCGGGCATTTCCCTAGCCATTCCTTTTCCCGGCAAACTTGCCTTGCGCGAACAAGCGGCGGCTTTTGAAGCGGAAGCCGCATCGCAAAATGTCACCGAAGTACGCTGGCGATTATTAAGCGAAGTTAAAACGACTTGGTGGCTGATTTTTTATCTGGATCGTACGCTCCAGATTGTTGATAGTAATTACACCTTGTTACAGCAGTTTGTCCAGATTGCCCGGACTAAATATGAAGTCGGCGAAGGTTTGCAGCAGGATGTGTTACTGGCTCAACTTGAACTATCAAAATTACTCGATCAGCAATTGATGTTAAAAGCATCGCGTCGCAATGCCGCCGCCAGCCTGAATGCTTTATTGGATAAACCTGCCAACGAAAAGCTGCGTTTACCAGACACCATTGACAAACAATTACCGAACATCAAACAGGAAACCTTGCTTTATCAGCGGGCGGAAACATCGAGAGCCATACTGGAAGGTAACCGGCAAGGAATTAATGCCGCGCAATCGCGTTTGGATTTGGCCCAAAAAGACTATCTACCTGACTTTAATCTGGGTGCTTCGTATGGAGCTAGAGCCAACACGCCTTCCGGCGATAAACGGGCCGATCTTTTAAGCTTGAATCTGAGCATGAATGTACCGATCTTTGCCGCCCAAAAACAGGCTAAGGCCGTTGACCAGCGTAACAGTGAATTAATGCAGGAAAAATACGCTTTACAGGATCAATGGAACAAAGTTCGCTCGCAAATTTCGCAAGGCTATAACGACTACCGGCGCGCCAAAGACCAAGTGGTGTTATTTGAAACCGGCATCGTGCCGCAGGCAAGGCAAACCGTGGCCTCGATGCTGGCGGGTTATCAAGTCAACAAGGTTGATTTCCTGAATTTGGTGCGCAGCCAGATTACCTTATTCGAATACGAGACCCAGTATTGGAAAGCCTTTACCGAAGCCAATCAGTCGCTGGCGCAGTTAAATGCGGCTGTTGGCGAGGAGGAAATTTATGAATAAGCAGGTATTAATAACAGCGGTGCTGATGTTGGCTTTGGGTGTCGGCGGCGGGTATTGGTTGGCTAATCGGCATCAAAATCATGAACAGCCGGTCAGTTCATCAAACAGAAGTAAACAGCCTTTGTTTTATCGCAACCTGATGAATCCATCGGTGACCTCTCCTGTTCCTGCAAAGGATACTATGGGGATGGATTACGAACCGGTTTATACTGAGGATAAAACATCTAAAGAGCCTAAAATCCTGTATTACCGTAATCCGATGAATCCATCGGTAACCTCTCCTGTTCCTGCAAAAGATGCTATGGATATGGATTATCTGCCGGTCTATGAGGATAACGATGCCAGCATTGCAGATGCAGCCGGTACTGTCAAAATCGACGCCGTTACTGTGCAAAACATGGGGGTACGCACCGCTACAGCAAAAAAGAGCGTACTTTCGCATATTGTTCGAGCTGTCGGACGTGTGGCTTATGATGAAGAACATATCGTGCGTTTGCATCCTAAAACCGAAGGCTGGATTGAAACGTTGCGCGTCGATAAAACGGGTCAACGGGTCAAGAAGGATGAAGATTTACTGAGTATTTATTCTCCTCACCACGTTGCCAGCTTGCAGGAATATCTGTTGGCGTTAGAGGGTCTAAAGACATTGCAAAACAGTCCTATTGAAGATATACGTCGCGGTGCTGAAGAATTGGTTAAAAGCTCTCGCGAGCGTCTGCATTTGCTGGATATACCGGCGCATCAGCTGCATGATTTGAGTAACATTGATAGCCTCAAGAAAGGTCTGCATATTCATTCGCCGACGAATGGCACTGTCATGCAAATCGGTGCTCGCGAGGGACAGTATGTGACGCCCGAAACCGAACTGTATATGATCGCCGACTTATCCAAGGTCTGGGTTTATGCCGATATTTATGAATACGAATTGCCCTGGGTTAAAGAGGGCGATCCGGTTGAAATGCAACTGGCCGGTGTGCCGGGGCGTATTTTCAACGGGCATCTGGCGTTCATTTATCCTTATGCCGAAGCGAAAACCCGCACCATCAAAGTGCGTCTGGTATTCGATAATGCTGAATTGTTGTTAAAGCCCGATATGTTCGCCGAAGTGACCATCTATGCGGGCAAACAAGTCGATGCAGTGGTGATTCCATCCGAAGCGGTCATTCGTTCAGGTGTGAAAAACCAGGTTTTTATTGTGCGCGGTTCCGGCAAGTTTGAACCCCGCCTGATTACCACCGGCTTAGCATCTAATGGCGATATTGCTGTGCTTGACGGACTCAAAGCAGGCGAAGAAGTGGTCACGTCCGCGCAATTTCTAATCGATTCCGAATCAAAGCTGCATGAAGCCACGGCAAAAATGATGGAACCTTCCACGCCGCAAAAGCTGGAGCCGAACCGGTTGATCATGGAACAAGGAGCGCATCAACATGACTGATTTCATTATCAACACGTGTTTGAAAGACCGTTTTATGGTGTTGCTCGGTGCCGTTATCTTGGCGCTGGCTGGGCTGTGGTCTTTTAAAAACATGCCGCTGGATGCGATACCGGATTTGTCCGATGTGCAGGTCATCGTGTTCACCGATTATGCTGACCAGTCGCCGCAGGTGGTTGAAGATCAGGTCACCTATCCGTTAACCACTGCGATGCTGGCCGTGCCTCATGCCAAGTGGTGCGCGGCTATTCCTTTTTCGGCCTGTCGTTCGTCTATGTGATTTTTGAAGACGGCACCGATATATATTGGGCCAGATCCCGTGTATTGGAATACCTCAATTACGTTAAAGGCCGATTGCCGCAGGGCGTCACGCCGACCTTAGGCCCCGATGCCACCGGCGTCGGCTGGATTTACGAATACGCGCTGGTGGATAAAAGCGGCAAGCACGATCTGGCGCAACTGCGTTCCATTCAGGACTGGTATTTGCGCTATCCGCTACAAACCGTCTCCGGCGTATCCGAAGTGGCTTCCATGGGCGGCTACGTCAAACAATATCAGGTGGAAGTCGATCCTAATGTATTGCAAGCCTATCAAATTCCTTTGTCCAGCGTTATCACCGCGATCAAGCGTTCCAATAATGATGTCGGCGGCCGATTGTTTGAAATGGGCGAAACAGAATATATGGTCAGAGGTCTGGGTTACATCAAATCCATCGCCGACCTTAAAACCATCCCGGTCGGTGTCGATGCCAATGGCACCCCGATACGTTTGCAGGATGTCGCACATATCCAGATAGGCCCCGAACTGCGCCGAGGTGTGACCGAGCTGAATGGCGAAGGCGAGGTGGCCGGTGGCGTGGTGATTATGCGCTTTGGCGAAAACGCGTTGGCAACCATTGAAGACGTGCGAAAAAAACTGGACGAATTAAAAAAGGGTTTGCCGGAAGGCGTGGAGATCGTCACCGTTTATGATCGGGGCAGTTTGATCGAACGCGCGGTAGACACGCTGAACACAGCACTGACTCAAGAACTGATCATTGTTTGCAGTTTGGTTGCCTTATTTTTGCTGCATCTGCGTTCATCGTTGGTGATTGTGATTACCTTGCCGTTGGGCATTTTGATGGCCTTCATCGTGATGAAATGGCAAGGCATGAACGCCAATATCATGTCGCTGGGC
>CAMAUL010000067.1 GCA_945861405.1 Candidatus Methylobacter oryzae
AAATAATCCTGAACACACGGCGGCAAGATGTAGGGGGTATCCCGATCAATCAGGATGAATTGGGTAGCCATTTTTGTTTTTGATTCCGTGTTTCGGTGGGGCTATTTTAACACTTTTTGCACTGCAAAATCCGACAGTCTCCTAGTGCACTAAACGTTTCTATCGCCAGATTGATATAAGCCTTGCGGGCATTTGAATTTCCTTTGGCTCGCACCAGCATTGCATGAGCTAACCAATGCGCAAGCTGCCACGAATGATATTTGAAGTTTTTTATCTTCTCCCAGGTTTGCAGTTTTGGCGATTGGGCAAGTGCTATGGCACAAGCCCAGGCCATCAGCAAATTAGTGCTGTCGGGAAAGTCCTGCAAATCGATTTGATGGCAAACCACATTCATCCGCTGCTCAAGTTCAGCGATTTCGCCGCCTTGGTGTATCACCCAATCAACCGTTTCAGCGAATGATGACGGCAAATCTTCCGGGCAAGCTCTCAACAATTGACGAAAGTCTTGTTCTGTTTTGAATGAAGCGTCTGCAATAGGCTGCCGGTTCGCCGTTTCGCGTTCGTTTGGCCATTGCACGCTCATTTTCGTTCTCCTGAACTCCAAGCCATTTCAAAAAATTCGATTGCCGCATGCTCAGAAGCGCGCCAACCACGACTGGCTGCGCTAACTGAAGCGTGAAAACCACCTACCGTACCACCGAAATGCCATAGTTCATCGTCAATAATGGCAAAACGATCATGTATATATTTACCATCTTCTTTAAGATCGGTTCGTATTATGATTTTGCATTGTCCCGCGCGACGAGGCTGTTGGTTAATTTCCTGCGCACGTTTTTGAAACTGGTTTAACACGTCTTCGTCAACGCCCTCATGTTTTTTTGTTAAGAACCGGATGTCGTTCGCAACCAGTCTTTTAGGTAACCAAATTAGAATCTTATCGACTCGATTTTGAATCTTTTGCTTTAATTGTTCATCCGACTTCCCATTTTTCTCATCCGGCATCAGCAGATATTCATCCACAATCCAGACGCGCTCCAGCGCTTCCGAGATAGCCTGCCCAAAGGCCAGCAAAGGCTCCGGATTATCAGAAGACCTCCTTTCCCAAATCGCATTTTTGTCTGGGAAACGATTGCAACCACCATCCTGGCTTCCCCATAAAATTTCTTTATTGGGTAAAGGTCGTTGGGGCTGAGAGGCAATATTGATGCTTTGACCAAACTTATTCATTTCGCCGCTCTCGGCAATGCATTCAATTGCTTTTTTCTGTAGCAGTCAAAGCTCTCTGCTTGCTTTAACATTGCCTCCAACTGATCTATGACCTCGTCAGAATGAGGCAGTTTGACAATCATTGATGCTTTGTCGCCTAGCGCGTTCAGGGAGTTGCCAAGAAACCATACGACGTCATCAATCACCAAGAATCGATCATGCAAGACTGAGGAAGCAAGCACATACGCGGCCGCCTTAACTTTGACATCTTTCTCCAATCGATCGAGTCGATTCTTGAAATCATCTAACTTCGATGGCAGGGACTTAAAAGCAAGGCCAGACGTTAACAAGGTCACTTTGACCATATCACCATTGACTGCATACAAGAACTGCCCCAGCTGCAAACCGCCAAGATATGGGTCGGCAATCATGACCCGCGACCGTGCTTTTCTGATTTCAGCTTGGATAAAACGCATAGCCTCTTCGCGGGAACCATTTGAGAACCAACGTTGGCCGTATTGTTTGGCGCTCGCAATTTTTTCGCGCCGAGAAGCGGCAATAACCACCCGAGCATTGACATTGGGTGATCTTGGCTCCTCTCCTACAATGCTGCTGGTTGAAAGCGGCGAACGACTCGCTGCCGAATACTCCATGCGCGCCGAGTCTGGCGAATCGCCAGTGTGCACACTGACTGTGGCACCGCCGCTACCAACAGCATTAATGCTGAAGTGTATTGTGCGCAGGAACCCGGTTGGGGGCATGTATGCCAGTATCCCATGTTCTGGATGCGTTACCACATAGCCATACGCTCCCAAGCAACTCCCTTTGTTCACGTCCAAAATGCCGTCAGCAGGTATGTCCTGCGTTTCAAAACTGGTGAGCAAATGGGCTTGTTCATCAAACGTCGTAATCTGCAAACCTTCAAGCGTCTGACCGGGTCTGGAGACAAAGCGATAGAAAATTCGTTCGCCTCTCTCATTGCTAGCGGGAATCATGAAGTTGTCAATTTGCTTGATGATGGGGTCAGGAACGACCAATGCGATGCTACCTAAATATTCGGGATAGTGTCGCAAGTCAATATGCAAACGTCTGGCTACAAATGCCAAGGCGTCGTCATCGGCAAGCAATACGTCAAATCCCTCATGAATGCCAAAACGGCGATGGATACGGGCAGGTACGCTGCCCATAAAAGGAGCAGGGTGACTATGAACCGTGGGCTGGGAAAGCAATCCCTCCCCCATTGGCAGGCCGAGATGAGGCCAAATCGGATCGTCAATTAATTTGGAAACAGTGATTTCTACGCCATCGATATTTTCAACGTCTTCTGGGCGTGACGGCGTCGGTGCTTTTTCATCTCCGTTTCCAAGCGAGCGGTACCAATCAATCGCGGCTTGTTTGGTCAACACTGTTCTACGGAAGAAAACGGTTGCGCCGCTTTTGCCAACTGCGCGTCTGTCAGCAGAGTTCATTTTGGGTGGCGGTGGCCTGTCAGGCGAAAGCAGCGTTACCGTAGCAAATAGCAAACGCCCTGCTTGTCCCCTTTGTTGTAGGGTTGCCAGTCGTATAACGGCCCATTTGTGGTGATCGATTGTTATCATAAGTTTAGAGTTTTATCGAATTGCCTTAGTTACTGAAAATGTCGATTATTCAACATCTCGGTTAGCACGAATGGGTTGCCACGCCAAGCCTGCAAGGGCAACTACGCAAAATGCCGCGCTTGCATAAAATGTGAATGACGCCCCAAGCTGATCCCAAAGAAGTCCGGCGACGCCGCTGGCGACCAGCATGGCGATTCCGCTGATCAGGTTGAAGAAACCATAGGCAGTGCCGCGCAGGTCTGCGGGCGCGGTATCAGCCACCATTGTTGCCAGTAAACCCTGGGTTATCCCCATGTGGATGCCCCATAAGGTGACGCCGACAATTACAACTCCCCAATGATCATTGGTGGCAAGCACCAAGTCAGCGGCAATCAGGATGACTAGGCCAAGTGCCAGTAACTTGGCGTGACTCACGCGGTCGGAGAGCTTGCCGAATGGGTAGGCCGACAGGGCGTAGATCAGATTCATTGCAACCATCACCAGCGGTACCAAGGCAATAGGAATGCCTCCCTGTTGCGCGCGCAGCACCAAAAACGCCTCGCTGAACCGGGCCAATGTAAACACGGCGCCGATACCAACAACCCACCAATAGGAAGCACTAAGACGCTCAAGGTTTTCTCTGCGAATCGGATTTGAACGTTTGCTATCCTCATGGCGTTCGGGCTCATGGACGCCGAACAAGAGTAGTGCCACGGCCATCAGGCCCGGAATCACAGCCACCCAGAACACCGCCCGGAAATCATTGGCCCACAGCAGCATTAAGCAGACTGCTAACAATGGGCCAAGAAATGCGCCTACGGTATCAAGGGATTGGCGCAGCCCGAATGCTGCACCGCGCAGATGGGGTGGTGCGATGTCGGCTACCAGTGCATCACGCGGTGCGCCACGAACTCCCTTGCCAATACGATCCAGCAGCCGGGCTGTGAGCACGATCCCCATGGTGGGCGCGATAGCAAATAACGGTTTGGTCAACGCGCCCAAGGCATACCCAAACACAGCGAGTCCTTTGCGCTTGCCCAGATAGTCACTCCAGGCGCCTGAGAACACCTTGACGATCAGTGCCGTAGATTCGGCCAGCCCTTCAATCAGGCCGACCATGAATGCGCTGGCACCGAGCGTGGTGACCATGAACATAGGTAAAAGGCTGTGGATCATCTCTGAGGAAATGTCCATCAACATGCTAACGAAGCCGAGCACCCATATGCTTGCGGGAATCTGGCTCAAGATACTTTTTGTTGGCATTGTCATCACCAATCTCAGTGAGCGTGTGGAGCTGTGCTTGGATGCAGTGTGCAGGAATGATCGGTCGTTCCTTGTTCCACTTGCAATGTGCAGTGATGGACGGAGAATCGCTCTTTTAGCGTCTGCACGATAGCATCCATGAAGGCATCGCCGGGGTAGCCATTAGGCATCACCAGATGAACGGTCAGTGCGCTTTCGGTGGTGCTCATGCCCCAGATATGCAAATCATGAATGTCGGACACACCGTGGCATTGGCGCAGATAGGTTTCCACTGCGGTCACGTCGATGTGTGCCGGGACAGCAATCAATGCCAGTTGTACGGACTCGCGTAGCAGTCCCCAAGTGCCGATTACGATTACGATTACGATCACTAGACTGATCACCGGATCAAGCCAGTACCAGCCGGTGAATATCATTGCTATACCGGCAACAGCTACACCCAGCGAGACAGCCATATCGGCCGCCATATGGAGATAGGCGGCGCGAATATTCAAGTCGCCTTTGCTACCTTTGACGAACAGCCATGCGGATAGCCCGTTGATGATTATGCCGATGCCTGCCACCAGGGTGATTGTCAGCCCGGCAACCAGGGGAGGCTGTGAGAGGCGGTGAATGGCCTCCCACGCAATAGCCCCGCATGCCACCAGCAGGAGCATGGCGTTTGCCAGCGCTGCCAGAATCGAGGTGCTGCGCAGACCGTAGGTGTAACGCTCGCTCGGAGCCTTGCGGGAAAGGATGGCTGCACCCCAGGCCAGTAGCAAGCCAAGTACATCGGACAGGTTATGTCCGGCATCGGCCATCAGCGCCGTCGAGTTGGCGATAAAGCCGTAGGTGAACTCGACTATGACAAAAATCGTGTTCAAGGCGATGGCAAAGGTGAAGGCTCGGCTGTGATTGTTCGGATCACTGTGCGAGTGGCCGGTATGAGCGTGAGAATGGTTGTGTTGGTGGTGATCTGTCATCGGTCTTCTTTCCTATAGAGTACAATATTTAGTACCTTTCTTTATGCTGAAGCCGGTGCTAATCAACAGTCCATTGCACCAAGCCGCTGTATGACGTGGCGATCACAATCAAGCCGAAGATGATGCGGTACCAGGCAAAAATAATGAAATTATGATGGCTGATATAACGCAATAACGCTTTGATTGCCAATAGCGCGCTGAGGAAGGCGGTAATCAGTCCCACCGCAAAATAGGGGGCATCAGTTGCCAAGTCTAATAAATCGCGGTGTTTATACAGTTTATACAGGCTGGCGGCGATTAATGTAGGAATTGCCAGAAAAAACGAGAACTCAGTTGCCGCTTTGCGTGATAGTCCGAACAACAAACCGCCGATGATAGTCGCGCCTGATCGGGAGGTCCCCGGAATTAGCGCGAAAGCTTGGGCGATGCCGAGCTTTAATGCATCTAATGGGCTCAAATCTTCGACTTCAACGATGCGGATTTTATGTTCCCGTTTTTCCGCCCAGATAATCACCAAAGCGCCAATGATAAATGCCAGAGCCACCGGAATGGGCTTGAACAGCACCGCATCAATATATTTACCGAACAGCAAGCCGAGGATTGCTAAGGGCATGAAGGCAATCATCAGATTAAAGACGAATTTTTGCGCCGACTTCTGATTAGGCAAGCCCATAATAACGGTGGCGATTTTGGTGCGATATTCCCAGCACACGGCAAAGATAGCGCCAACCTGAATAACAATCTCAAATAACTTGCCTTTGTCATCGTTAAAGCTCAGCAAGTCGCCAACCAGGATTAAATGTCCGGTACTGGAAACCGGCAGAAATTCGGTCAGGCCTTCAACAATACCCAGAATGATAGTTTTAAGTGTTAATAGTATGTCCATGTTTTAACAGTAAGGTGAGTGTAGGGGAGTAAAAACCACTGGTTCCGGTTTTTGGGCGGCTTTATCTATAATAAACCGCCGTGCCGTAAAAAACCAAACATCGAGCCTGCAAAACCCGAATCCGTCATTCCCCCCTTTGAACATTAAAATGACGAATCGGGTGCATTGCCTACCCGGCTTTGTTTATACTATGCACAATATCAGAGGGTGCGATTCAAACTGATGTGAAATCCTGATTTCGCTAGTTCCCAAGCTGGAGCTCTCATCGTTATACACAAGTGTCTGCGAGGCACCGTCATTCTGGCAGGGATGCCGGAATCCAGTCACAGGGATGTGAAAGATCGCAGACATCCGGCGCTTCTAAGCAATATGCGAGGATCGAAAGTTACCGTCCATGGCGCTGGATACCGGCATCCATGCCGGTATGACGACTCTTGGACAGAGTTGTGTATAACGATGAGAGCTCCAGCTTGGGAACCCGCATAACCACATCAGTTTGAATCGCACCCAACATCAGAGCTTCTCTGGCCTTATTTTCACTATTTCAGTAAAATGCCGGGTTACTTTATGTTCTTGAGCCCTTTGGGTAAAATCGACCTACAATTTTTAATCCATGCCTACCTATCCCTCGTAACAGGATCAATTAATGACCAACAGTTTAAACTCAACAATCACCGGACTAAATGACCTCGATCCAGCGGAAACCAGAGAGTGGGTTGAAGCGCTGCAAGCCGTGCTGGAACACGATGGCAGCGAACGAGTGCACTTTTTGATTGAGCAGTTGGTTGCGGTAACCCGTCATGCGGGCTTCGACATTCCCTTCAGCGCCAATACCGCTTATATCAATACCATTCCTGTTGCACAACAGGCGCAGTTTCCCGGCGACGTGACTATCGAGCACAAAATCCGCGCTTATGTGCGCTGGAACGCGATGATGATGGTGCTGCGGGCTAACAAGCACACCAATGTCGGCGGGCATATCGCCAGTTTTGCTTCGGCGGCGACTTTGTATGATGTCGGTTATAACCATTTTTGGCATGCAGCCTCAGACCAACATGGCGGCGATTTGATTTTCACCCAAGGCCACTTAACGCCGGGCGATTATGCGCGTGCGTTTTTGTTGGGACGCTTGACGCTGGAGCAGATGGATCACTTTCGTCAGGAAGTGAATGATAATGCGTGTCCTGAGCCAAACCGAAAAGGTTTGTCGTCTTATCCGCATCCGTGGTTGATGCCTGACTTCTGGCAGTTCCCAACCGTCTCTATGGGTCTTGGGCCGATTATGGCGATTTATCAGGCGCGTTTTATGCGCTATTTACAAGATCGTGGGTTTGCCGATACCTCAAATCGCAAGGTCTGGAGCTTTCTGGGCGATGGTGAAACCGACGAGCCCGAATCGTTGGGCGCTATCGGCATGGCCGGGCGGGAAAAGCTGGACAATCTTATTTTTGTAATCAATTGCAATTTGCAGCGCCTGGATGGCCCGGTGCGCGGCAATGGCAAGATTATCCAAGAGCTGGAAAGCGAGTTTCGCGGTGCCGGTTGGAACGTGATCAAGTTGGTTTGGGGCCAACGCTGGGATGCGTTGCTGGCCCGCGATAAAGACGGATTGTTGGTGGCGCGCATGATGTCTTGTGCCGATGGCGATTACCAAACATTTAAGGCTAAAAATGGCGCTTATGTGCGCGAACATTTCTTTAATACCCCCGAGTTAAAAGCCATGGTTTCCGACTGGTCGGATGGCGACATCTATGAACTGAATCGCGGCGGACACGATCCGGTTAAGGTTTTTGCCGCGTTCCATGCTGCGGTAAACCATAAGGGCCAACCCACTGTTATCCTGGCTAAAACCATTAAAGGCTACGGCATGGGCGATTCGGGAGAAGCCCAGAACATATCCCATCAACAGAAAAAAATGAGTCCCAGTTCGTTAAGCAACTTCCGCAGCCGTTATCAATTGCCGGTTACTGATGAGCAGCTGAACGACCTGCCTTATCTGACCTTCCCGGAAGGCTCGAAAGAGCTGGCCTATATGCAGCAACGCCGTGCCGATTTGGGCGGCCATTTGCCGGCCAGAAGAGCGAAATCTTATGCTTTGGATGTGCCGGTATTAAACGATTTCAAGCCGTTGCTGGAAGCCAGCGGCGAAGGCCGCGAAATTTCAACCACCATGGCCTTTGTACGTCTGCTTAATATCCTGGTTAAAGATGAAAATATCGGCAAACGCGTCGTGCCGATTGTTCCCGACGAATCCAGGACTTTCGGCATGGAAGGCATGTTCCGGCAACTGGGCATCTGGTCGCAAGTAGGGCAGCTGTACACGCCGCAAGATGCCGATCAACTGATGTTCTACAAGGAAGACAAGCACGGGCAGGTATTGCAGGAAGGCATCAATGAAGCGGGCGGTTTGTGCGACTGGATTGCGGCAGGTACTTCGTATTCGACCCACAACGTGCCGATGATTCCGTTCTTTATTTACTACTCTATGTTCGGTTTCCAGCGGGTCGGCGATTTGATCTGGGCGGCAGCAGACCAACGTACACGAGGCTTTTTAATGGGCGGCACGGCGGGCAGAACCACGCTGAACGGTGAAGGTCTGCAACATGAAGACGGACACAGTCACTTGATGTCGGCAACCGTACCCAACTGCGTCTCTTACGATCCGACTTATGCCTACGAGTTGGCGGTGATTATCCAAGACGGCTTGCGGCGCATGTATGTCGAGCAGGAAGATGTGTTCTATTACATCACTGTGATGAACGAAAACTATGCCCATCCTGCGATGCCAAAAGGCGTGGAGTTGGATATTCTTAAAGGCATGTACAGCTTCAAGAAAGGCGCTGACGCCGCGACTGTTCCCGACAGTCCTGCGGCATACACTCCATCCATGGAGATAAAAGCGCCGCGTGTGCAGTTATTGGGTTCAGGAACGATTTTCCGTGAAGTCGAGGCCGCAGCTGAATTATTAAGCAAGGACTGGGGGGTGGAAGCCGACTTATGGAGCTGCACCAGCTTTACCGAACTGGCCAGAAACGGTCAATCGTGCGAGCGCTGGAACCGTCTGCATCCTACCGAAATCCCCAAACAGTCGCATGTCGCGCATTGTCTTGCCAAAGCGGAAGGCCCGGTGATCGCCGCCAGCGATTACACACGCGCCTTTGCCGAACAGATTCGCAGTCTGATTTCCGCCCCTTATACCGTGCTCGGTACGGATGGTTTCGGTCGTTCCGATACCCGTGAAAATCTGCGCCGGTTTTTTGAAGTTGACCGTTACCATGTAACAATTGCGGCGCTAAAAAGCTTGGCAGATCTGGGGCAGTTCGAGGCCGCTAAAATAGATGTGGCGATTGCCAAATACGGCATAAACCCGGATGCATCGGCTCCCTGGCTAATCTAACGGAAGGATGGAAAATGTCATTAATAGAAATTAAGGTTCCTGATGTTGGCAATGTCGAAAATATTGACGTCGTAGAGGTATTGATTAAAGCGGGCGACCAAGTAAAACTGGAACAAACCCTGGCGGTGCTTGAAACCGACAAAGCCAGCATGGATTTGCCCTCCAGCGCTGCGGGTACGATCCATGAGCTGTTTATCAAGCCCGGCGACAAGGTTTCCGAAGGCGCGTTGATTGCGACGGTATTGACCAGCGACGAAGCGGGTAGTGTTGCAGAACCGGCAGAACCCGTGCAGCAAGCAGCGGCACCGGCGGAAAAAGCGCCGGAACCCGTTGCCCAATCGGTTGCCGCAACGCCGGAATTGAAGTTGGAAATCTCGACTGGCAGCACTTCAACCCATGCCGCCCATGCCACACCGGCAGTTCGGCTGTTCGCCCGTGAACTGGGCGTTGATATTCAGAAAATAACCACCGGCACCGGTCGCAAGGGACGCATCTTAAAAGACGATGTGAAAAGCTTCGTCAAAAAGGTTATGGCTGAAGGCACCGCCCAAAGCGGCAGTGGAATCCCGTCCATGCCGGTTGTCGACTTTTCCAAATTCGGGGCGATAGAAGAGCAAAATCTCAGCAAGATTAAACGGCTGACCGGGCAAAACCTAAGCCGCGTCTGGCTGAACCTGCCGATGGTTACCTACCATGACGAAGTCGATATTACCGAAATGGAAGCATTTCGCGTTGCTCTGAATGGAGAGAAATCCAAAGACGACGTCAAAATTACCGGCCTGATATTCATCATCAAGGCGTTGGTTGCCGCGATGGAACAGTTCCCGCAATTCAACGCGTCGCTGTCTGCCGATGGCGAAAGATTGATCTTCAAGAAATATTTTAATATCGGCATCGCGGTCGATACGCCCAATGGTTTGGTGGTGCCGGTGCTGCGCGATGTGAACCGTAAAGGCATCAATGAATTGTCCGCCGAATTGGCAGAAAAAAGTAATAAGGCCCGTTTGGGCAAGCTGATGCCTGCCGATATGCAAGGCGGCTGCATCACTATTTCCAGCCTCGGCGGTATCGGCGGCACGGCTTTTACGCCGATCGTCAATGCCCCGGAAGTGGCGATACTCGGAGTCACCCGCGCAAAAATGCAACCGGTCTGGGATGGCAAGGAGTTTGTACCTCGATTGATGTTGCCGCTTGATTTGACCTACGATCATCGGGTGATAGACGGAGCAGAAGGCGCGCGTTTCATGGCTGCCGTCAAACAGTATTTGGGCGATATTCGCCGGTTGTTGCTTTAATTGAAAATGGAACACGGATGACACGGATTTGACGGATTTTTTTAAGGCTAAATTCCAAATTTTGTTGGTTTCTACGCTTCAGCTTAGGAGTAAATCATAGGCGTAGGCCGGAATAAGGCCATCCAAGCGCATAGCGCGAGGTGGTGTTTCCGGCGAATTTGGATGATGTTTCCGACCTACATGCCTGACCGGAAGCTTAATGTTTTCACGTTCTCTGGAGCTTGGGAGTCAGTGTTAACATTTAATTTATCCGTGATTATCAGTCAAATCCGTGTTATCCGTGTTCCATTAATAGATTACCGTTACTTTAATTTTACTTTTATCTGAAGGAAATAATATGGATGCTAATCCAGCGGTTAATGAGTCTGTGATACATGCGGAAGTTCTGGTATTGGGCGGCGGCCCTGGCGGTTACGCGGCGGCATTTCGCGCCGCCGATTTAGGCAAGCAGGCGGTACTAATCGAACGTTATTCGGCCCTTGGCGGCGTGTGTCTTAACGTCGGCTGTATTCCGTCCAAAGCCTTGCTACATGTTGCGCAGATCGTTCACGAAGCCGAAGAGTTCGAACAACACGGTCTCAGCTACGGCAAACCGAGCTTCGATATAGATAAAATTCGCGGATGGAAAGAAAGCGTGTCCAAGACGCTAAGTGATGGCCTCGCCCGTCTGGTAAAGCAGCGCAAAATAACGTTAGTCCAAGGTACAGGTCGATTTATCTCAGCCAACACAGTCGAAGTACAAACCGAAACCGGCGTTAAAACCGTCAGCTTCGATCAGGCGATTATTGCCGCCGGATCGCACCCTACTAAAATTCCTGTTTTCCCGAATGACGACCCGCGTTTATGGGATTCGACCGACGCGCTGGAATTAAAAGAAATCCCCAAAAAATTGTTGATCGTCGGCGGCGGCATCATCGGCCTGGAAATGGCGACGGTTTACCATGCGCTAGGCTCGGAAATCAGCGTAGTCGAGCTGATGGATCAGATCATCCCCGGCTGCGATAACGACTTGGTTACCCCGTTATACCGACGCATTAAAAAGCAATATAAAAACATCTGGCTGGAAACCAAGGTGACTTCCATTGAAGCCGACAAAAAAGGCCTGAAAGTGTCCTTCGACCGCGCCAGCTCCCTGCTGGCTAGCGGCATACACACCATCCCTGGCGATAACGGCAAAAGCGCGCCGGATTCTGAGCTATTCGATGCGGTTCTGGTTGCCGTAGGGCGCAGACCTAACGGCAAGCTGATCGGCGCAGAGCTGGCCGGAGTTAATGTCGATGAAGCTGGTTTTATCGCCGTCGATAAGCAGCAGCGTACCAATGTGCCGCATATCTTCGCCATCGGCGATATAGCCGGTAACCCGATGCTGGCCCATAAGGCTTCTCATGAAGGCAAAGTTGCAGCCGAAGTAGCCGCCGGTCATAAAGCCGGATTCGATGCCTTGACCATACCCGCAGTCGCCTACACCGATCCCGAAATAGCCTGGATGGGGCTGACCGAGAATCAAGCCAAACAACAGGGCGTAGCATACGATAAGGCAACTTTCCCTTGGGCGGCCAGCGGACGCTCATTAAGCTTGGGCCGCAAAGAAGGCTCGACCAAAATAATCTGCGACAAGGAGACCGGCAGGATACTCGGCGCAGGCATGGTCGGGCCCAATGCCGGTGAACTGATCGCCGAAGCGGTGCTGGCGCTGGAAATGGGCGCTGACGCTGAAGATGTCGGTTTGACTATCCACCCACATCCCTCGTTATCCGAGACCTTCGCGTTCGCCGCCGAAATGATCACCGGCTCGATTACCGATCTTTATATTAAAAAATAGTAATTTCGTCCCTTGCCTACAGGGCAATGCCGTTAAGTTAAGCAATTCTTTATTTTATATGAGGAAGAGCGTTTGCTGGAGTGCAAGCTCTGCTTGCGTTAGCAGGCGAAGCCTGCACTCCAAATGCATGAAGCTTTTCCTTGACTTAACGACATTGGCCAACAGGGAAGTGATTGTTCCTGACAATCATTCTGCATTCGCTCCATCCATGGAGGTCAGATGTAGGCAAGGTGCGGCGACTTTGAAGTTTTAGTAAACAGCCGAATTGAATGGCCGATACATGGTTGGATTTATAGCCGCCTCGGCGGTTAAAAAAAATTCTTGTCAGATTTAGAACCTGTGTAAAATAACCGTCAAATAGGCATTCAGTCGCTTAATCCTTTAAAGAAAACATCGATCTTCTCGCGATCTAAGATAAGCGTAAGCCGTACAATTTTTTAACCTTCAATTAAACAACCATTTCTCACCTTTAAGCAGAACAATCGAGCATCCAAATGAAAAAGTTAGTTACTGTCATTGCACTCGCTCTACTCGTCTTCATTAATTTCAGTATTTGGAGTTACGTCAATAACCCCTTGCAATTGCAGCCTTGGACCAAGACCACGATGGGCGTCACTTTCGACCCCATGAGGAAACAGGACACCCCGCAAAGCAATACTTATCCCAGCGAAGCCGATATTGACCATGACTTAAGCTTGCTTGAGAATAAAGTCCACGCCGTTCGTACTTACAGTGTGCTTAGAGGGCTGGATAAGGTTCCTGAACTGGCCGCCAAGCATAATCTGAATGCGACAGTGGGTGCCTGGATTAATGATAATCTTGAAAATAATCGACAAGAAATCGAAACCTTGATTAATCTCAGTCGTCAGAATAATTCCAACATCGTTCGCGTCATGGTGGGCAACGAGGTGCTGCTGCGCAAGAATGTCTCGGAAGAGGCTTTGATTGAATATATCCGCGAAGTCAAACGTAATACCTGGCGGCCGGTCAGTACGTCAGAAACATGGGACATGTGGGTTGCCCACCCCAAGCTCGTTGATGAAGTCGATTTTATAGCCGTGCATATCCTGCCTTATTGGGAAGGTATTGCGGCGGAAGATGCGGTTGATTATGTTTTTGACCGCTATCATGAGATGCAAAAAACTTTCCCTAATAAACCTATCATTATTACTGAGGTTGGTTGGCCTTCCGACGGCCAAGCTTTTAAACATGCGACGGCATCGGTATCCAATCAGGCAAGATTTCTGCGCGAATTTCTCAATCGGGCCGATGCTGAAAAAGTCACCTATTATATTGTAGAGGCGTTTGACCAACCTTGGAAAATGTCTTTGGAAGGCTCGGCGGGCGCTTATTGGGGTATTTTTAATGCGGATCGGCAGCCCAAATATCCGATGGATAGCGATGTGATTGCGATGCCTAATTGGGAGCACTGGGCAACCGGCGCGGCTGTTTTCAGTGTTGTGTTAATGGGTTTGTTTTTATTTACCCGTCGCAGCCTAAAGCTGCCCGGTTTGCTGTTTTTCGGCCTGATTGCCAATCTTGCCGCGTCAACGATCTTCTGGTCGGTGTCGATTGGTGCTCAGCAATATCAAACCAATCTGACCATGGTATTTTGGGGCATCCTGATATTGATGCAGGTCTTGGCGGCAGTCATCCTATTGATAGAAAGCCTGGAAATAGCCGAAGTCGTCTGGCATCGAAATACGGCCAGGACGTTTCAGCCGCTTAAGCCATCTCCTGATTTTAAATATCCCAAGGTGTCGCTGCATTTGCCGATCCATAATGAGCCGCCCGATATGGTGCGGATGACGCTGGAGGCTTTGGACAGGGTGGATTACCCTAATATGGAAGTATTGGTGATGGACAACAACACCAAGGATCCGGCGGTTTGGGAACCGGTGAAAGCCGATTGCGAACGGCTGGGGCCAAAATTCAGGTTCTTTCATTTGGAAAACTGGCCCGGCTTTAAAGCGGGCGCGATCAATCATGCGCTTGAACAAACGGCGCCCGATGCCGAGATTATCGCGGTGATTGACAGCGATTATATGCTGTCGCCGGACTGGCTTAACTGCATGGTGCCTTATTTCGACAATGAAAATGTCGGTTTTATACAATCGCCTCAGGATTATCGTGACCGCGACCAGAGCGCTTTTAAATCCTTTTGCTATTGGGAATATGCCGGGTTTTTCAATATCGGCATGGTGCAACGGAACGAGTACAACGCGATTATCCAGCATGGCACGATGACCATGATCAGAAAATCAGCGTTGCTGGAAGTGGGCAAATGGTCGGAGTGGTGTATTTGTGAAGACAGCGAGTTAGGTCTGCGTTTATATGAAGCGGGCTATGATTCGGTTTACGTCAAGGATTCATTTGGCAAAGGGGTTATGCCCGACACCATGTCCGGCTACATGACCCAGCGCTATCGCTGGGTATACGGTGCTATGCAAATCATCAAGGCGCATTGGCGCAGCTTTTTGCCCTCTAAACAGCCTAAGCTGACACCCGCCCAGAAGTATTATTTTATTGCCGGTTGGCTACCGTGGTTTTCCGATGCGCTGGCCTTGGTGTTTACCATCACCAGCTTGATTTTAACGGGCGTGATTCTTTACGATCCGATACACAGCGAACTTCCTGCCAATGCGTTTTTATTGCCGACGGTGGGCATATTCAGCTTTAAAATTATCCGGGGCTTATGGCTGTACCAAGCCCGTGTTCCGTGTTCCGTCGGGCAGTCATTAGGCGCATCGCTGTCTGGATTGGCCTTAACGCATACCGTCGCCAAGGGCACATTGCAGGGTCTGTTTACGTCGGGTAAACCGTTTATGCGCACCCCCAAGTTTGAACAGCACAGCGCTTTATTTGTCGGATTATTCACCATCAGGCAGGAATTGCTGTTGTTGATATTGTTGATCGTGGCGATAGGAATGATGGCATCCTTGGAACATTTCGACAATTTTAGCGGCAGATTGTGGATAGCAATTCTTTCGGTGCAGGCAGTTCCTTATGTTGCGGCGTTGTTGACGGTATTGATCAGCATAGCGCCGGATTATAAAGTCGCTAAGCCCGAGTCGGTTGCCGAAAAATAGCCTACTAAGTCTAAAAAGGGAAACTAGTCTGGAATAAGCCCGTTCGGTATCTATTTTAAAAGGCAGGGATAATCATAAACGGAGCCGCGACTCCAAATGCCCTGAAATTTAAAGCAGATACCCTGTTTGAGTAAGAGCGAGAACAGGCGTTTCCGGCACGGGTTATCTTAAACAGCCTTCGTCGTTATGCAGGGGATTGTTGACCCGTGTACTGATCGGGGTGATCTGTATCGATTGGTAGGCATCGGCGGCTAAAAAATCAGCTATTTTGACAACTTCGGTTTTTTTGTCCAGCCAGCTGTTGTAATCATCGGGCGCGATAATAACCGGCATCCGGTCATGAACCGGCGCTATTTTGGCGTTGGCGGCGGTGGTGATAATCGCGCATGAATAAACCGTTTCCTGGTCGTGTTCCCAGTGTTCCCAAACACCTGCAAAAGCGAACAATGCCTGATCTGGCTGATGTATGTGGTAGGGTTGTTTGCTGTTATCGCCAAGGAGGGTGTGTATGTCGCTAGCCAGCCGGGAGCTGGTGCGACTGGTGATCCGCCACTCGAAGAAGCCGGTAGCGGGAATCAGGCAGCGTCGATGTCGGTAAGCATTTTTAAACGACGGTTTTTCAGTCAAGGTTTCCGCCCTGGCATTGATCAGGTGGCTGGAAATTGCACGGTCTCTCGACCACGACGGAATCAATCCCCAATACAGATCAACGGCCCTGTTGCTACCGTCTTCCAATTGCACCACGGCGAGAATTTTTTGCCCCGGCGGAATGTTGTAGTCGGGTTTGTGGGCGGGTAAGCTTGGCAGTCTGAACCTATCCATAATCTGCTGCCCGGTTGCGATCAAGTTATAACGTCCACACATATGCACTCCGAACTGATAAAGCTGGAAAAAATCTTCACGCCGTCGATTCTAACAAAGATTGATGATCCGTGGCTTGCGCAATACCCAATCGAGCTATGGATCAAGCGTGACGATTTACTGCATCCCGTTATTTCCGGCAACAAATGGCGCAAGCTCAAATACATCCTCGACCATGCCCTGTCGTTAGGTTCTGACACCCTCATCAGCATGGGCGGCGCTTATTCCAATCATCTGCATGCGTTGGCTTATGCGGGCAAGGTGCTAGGATTAAAAACTATCGGGCTGGTGCGCGGCGAGCAACCGGAAACATTGACGTCGAGCTTGCTGGATATGAAAGCGTGGGGTATGGAGCTGAGATTTGTGTCCCGTTCCGATTACAGGCTGCTCAGGCAATACAAAAACCATCATGACTTGCCCGACTTAAAGTCCGGGCAATACTGGCTACCGGAAGGCGGAGCGCAGCCTTTGGCGTTGAAAGGATTAGCGGAGCTGGTTGCCGAAATAGCCATTCCCTACGACACGCTTTGCGTACCTTGCGGCACCGGAACGACTCTGGCGGGCATTGTTGATGCAGCTCCTGAACAGGTGCCAGTGCTGGGCTTTGCCGCATTAAAAAACGCCGGATTTTTAACGGCGGAGGTTGAAGCCATGCTGTCACATCCACGTAATAACTGGCAGATAAACTTGGATTATCATTTTGGCGGCTTTGCCAAAAACACTGCTGAATTAAGCGCATTTATTGAAGACTTCGAATTAAAAACTACACTTCCTCTTGAGCCGGTCTATACCGGAAAAATGATCTACGCTATCTACGACTTAATCAAAAAACATTACTTCAAGCCCGGTCAGCGTATTATTGCGGTACATACCGGAGGCTTGCAGGGGAAAAGGGTGCGCATCGCGCACCTTTATTGAACCTAAAAAATGCAGTTGGGCCACGGATGAACAATGGGTTATATCAATTCTTTGCAGCACCATTTGGGAGAAACGTTGATCTCGCGTAACATAGTGGTTTATCAGTGTTTATCTGTGTGAATCTGTGGCTAACTAAGGCTTCTAGGTCGAATTGGGATAGTGTTAAAAAGCGGTGCGCGATGCGCACCCTACATGACTGAGTACAACATGGACATAAAAGAAACAGAAGATGCTATCGATCTTCAAAAACCGGAACTTTATATTAATCGCGAATTGAGCCTGCTGGAGTTCAACAAGCGGGTTCTGGCGCAGGCCAAAGATGAAAAAGTGCCGCTGCTGGAGCGGCTTAATTATTTGTGCATCTCCTGCTCCAATCTTGACGAGTTTTTCGAGGTGCGCGTCGCCAGCGTTATCCAGATGGCGGTTATCGATCCCAAAGCCATCGGGCCTGACGGTTTAACGCCTAGTGAGCAGTTGGAATTGATCTCTGTCCATGCCCACCAGCTGGTGGATGAGCAATATCAAGTCCTCAATGAGATTTTGATCCCAAAGCTGGCCGAGGAAAATATTCGTTTTATTCGCCGTAAGGAATGGTCCGAAGCCCAGCTCAAATGGCTGGAAGCCTATTTTAATGACGAGTTGCTGCCTATTTTAACGCCGGTTGGGCTGGATTCCGCTCATCCGTTTCCACGCATACTCAACAAGAGTTTGAATTTTATTATTTCGTTGACCGGGAAGGATGCTTTCGGCCGGAATAGCGGTCGGGCTATTTTACAAGCGCCCAGAGCCTTGCCGCGCATCATTCAGTTGCCTGCCGATGTAACCGGTAGCGGCGCGGCCGATTTTGTGTTTTTGTCATCGATTATCCATGCCTTTGTCGATCAGTTGTTTAACGGCATGAATGTCAAAGGCTGCTATCAATTCCGGGTTACCCGGAATAGCGATTTTTTTGTCGATGATGACGCGATTGACGATTTATTGCTGGCTGTGGAAGGCGAGTTGGCGATGCGTAATTATGGTGACGAAGTACGCCTTGAGATCGACGCCAAATGCCCGGATGAAACGGTCACCTTCTTGCTGGATCGCTTTGAAATGACCCGCGACCGTTTGTTCTTGGTTGATGGGCCGGTCAATCTGAACAGGATTCAGGAAATTAATAACTTGATCGGCCGACCTGACCTTAAATTCATTCCTTTCAAACCCGTAGTGCCGCAGCAACTGGAGCGCAGCAAAGACATTTTTGCTGCGATTAGACGTCACGATATTTTGCTGCATCACCCGTTTGAGTCTTTTTCCCCGGTCGTAGAATTTATTCGCCAAGCGGCAGTCTCCCCGGATGTGTTGGCTATTAAGCAAACGCTGTATCGCACCGGCTCCGATTCGCCTATCGTCAGCGCCTTGATCAAGGCGGCCAGAGCCGGGAAGGTAGTGACGGTGGTGATTGAATTGAGGGCGCGGTTCGATGAAAAAGCCAATATCGATTTAGCCTCAAAACTACAAGAAGCCGCCGTGCATGTGGTTTATGGCGTAGTGGGTTATAAAACTCACGCCAAAATGTGTCTGGTGTTAAGAAGGGAAGGCAAGGAGCTACGCAATTACGTGCATCTGGGCACCGGCAACTATCATCCGAAAACGGCGCAGCTTTACACCGATTACGGCCTGTTTTCCTGCGACAAGGAATTAGGCGAGGATGTGCGGCGGGTATTCGCCCAGCTGACCAGTCTAGGTAAAGTAACCAAATTGAACAAATTGTTGCAATCGCCGTTCACCCTGCATCGCGGTTTGATGGAGAAGATTGAACGGGAAATAAGTCATGCCAAAAACGGCAAACCGGCAAAAATCATCATTCAGGTCAATGCCGTGGTTGAGGAGCAATCCATTCAGGCGCTGTACCGTGCGTCCCAGGCCGGAGTTGAGGTTAAGCTAATTGTCAGGGGCGTATGCTGCTTAAAGCCCGGCGTTCCGGGCGTATCCGAGAATATCGAGGTGCGCTCTATCATCGGGCGGTTTTTGGAGCATGCGCGGGTTTATGCGTTTGAAAATGACGGTAACACTGAAGTCTACGCGTCCAGCGCGGACTTGATGAACCGCAACATGTTCCGGCGCGTTGAAATCTGTTTTCCGATTGAAAATAAGAAACTGCAAAACCGGATTTTGCAGGATCTGAATTTGTATTTAAACGACAACACCCAGGCCTGGATTTTGCAGTCTGACGGCAGCTATCAACAATTGCAAAAAGCCGATGCTGAAGAGCCGATTCAGGCGCAGGCTGTGCTTATGCAGGAATTGCAATGACCGAGGTGCGCGAAATTGCTCAATTGGGCAATCCGGTACTCAGACTGCAAGCCGAAGCCGTTGACGATGTGCATGATGCCGAAATTGTGCGGATCATCGAAGCCATGCAGACCACATTGGCAGCGACGTCCGGCGTTGGCATTGCCGCGCCGCAGATCAGCGAGTCAAAACGGATTATTATTATCGCCTCGCGGCCTACGCCGCGTTACCCATCGGCACCGTTGATGGAGCCAACCGTGATGATCAACCCAAGTTTTCAGGCTTTATTGGAAACACAGGAAAAGGACTGGGAAGGTTGCTTGAGCATTCCGGGCATACGCGCCTTGGTGCCGAGGTATCAGGAAATAAGGATTCGCTATACCGATCTACAGGGCTGCTTGGTGGAAGCCCAGCTAAGCGGGTTTGTGGCGAGAATCATCCAGCATGAGGTCGACCATCTGGAGGGTAAAACCTATCTGGACAGGGTCGAGGATAATGCGGATATTTTTGCGGAAAGCGAGTTTTTTAAATTAATGGCAATTCATGCGGACACCGTTTGCCATGAAACAGAATAAACCGCTTGATCCATTGCACAGAACACAGAACATTGGGGGTCACATTGGGGTAGAGTAGAGAGCAGGCTTTCGCCTGCCCTCCCTCATCAAACCGTGCATGCGCTATTAACGCACACGGCTTTCCGATGTTCTTCACACCAAGGCATGCGCTGTTTTCCAGCCAGCCTTTGTCGGAACCTTGTATAGCCCATATTTC
>CAMAUL010000068.1 GCA_945861405.1 Candidatus Methylobacter oryzae
AGTACCATAATTCTTCATGAACTCACCCAGACTATAACCTTTTTGAAATTGGACTTTGTTTTTCATGACGTTACCCTCATTCATATGTCGACATTGTCAGTATAGACATGTTTGAAGTTTTGGCTGCTCTTTATGGGTAATCAGGTAAGTTTATAGGATTGGTTCGGCGGGGGGTGGCGCTATTGCCTGATAGAGTGTGTCGAGATCGATCTGTTTGCCAGGCTTCGGCACTACTATCGGTTGAGAGGGTGGGGCATCGGCGATCCGTTGGCTCGGTTGCGGCGCTTTAACCATGATTTCGCTCTCCGAGACCTTATCGGATGCGGTTTGTAACAATGCGTTAAGTTGTTTTTCCCAGTCATTTTTATAGGCTTCAGGAATTTTGGCTATCGCTATCGCCCCGATAACCAATAATACGATAACCACGGCGCAACCACTGCCGCCTTTATGTTGGGCTTCATTAAATGCAAGGGGGTTGGCGGTTTTTAGTTGTGCGGTTAGGGCTTCAACAGCATCTTTTGCCGTTTTTAAGTCGCAATGAGTAGCGTCCCTGTAATACTTGATGGCTCCGATTTTATTGCCTGAATAGATCAGGTTGGTGATTTCATATTGAATGCCTGAGGGTATATCTTTTAATAGTTCATTCATGGCGGTACCGGCCCATAGCAATAACGTTATAGTGGAAGTGTGATTGAGCGGAGCGCGCCTAACCACATATTTTTTTATGTCGCATCATTCCCTCGTCCCCCGGTTAGGCTGTCTGATCGCATCCGGCCCCGGCCAAATAATCACTGCCGTTCTGAGCCGGTTTTTGCCGAAACTGGACATCCGGTCGAAATCCTCGCAGGCTATCGGAATAAACTGGCAGTCGAGTTCGCTTTGCCGTCCCTCTTCCGGGTCGGGATCGTGCATGTACAGGCAGTCATCGTCGAAGCCGCTCATCACCACCCAGTGCGGAGCCTTTTTTCGATCCATCCGAAAGGTGCTGATCAGGATCAACGGTATCGCCCCGGACTTGAACGCGCTGATTAGATCGTTCTGGCTGATATTGGCGTAATGTATTTTGATGGCTTGCTCTTGCGCCTCGCGTTTGAAGCAGTTATCAACCAGTTCCACGACCTGTTTCTTTTCCTCATTACGTACGCCGTCGATAAACAGAGTGCCTGTCTGGTTGACCCAGACTTCAACGGTAAATTGCCGCCGCTTTGCCGCCAGCGCCAGACCTATCGGGTGACAGCCGCCATGTCCCGAGGTCATGAAGATGGTCGTGGCCTCACGCCACAGATTGATCTCTTCTTCCTGCGAGGGTTGATAACCCCTGTTTAAGCCGTGCATAGCCATCATCAGCGATGCGGGGCCGCAGGTAAACGGCGTGGTTTGTCTTATCCAGTGTACCGACCGGTGTTGCAGGGAATCGCGGTAACGGCGGATACGTTTCTGGTAACGCAACGCGTCTTTGTGGTCTTCGTAGTAGTCGCGGTAGATGCCGAATTTCTGATAGCCCAGCGCTTCATAAAGCTTGATCGCCGCCGTGTTATCGACGCTAACTTCAAGACGCAGATACAATCTGCCTGCTTCATTAGCCGCCTGTTCGCCTGCCGACATCAGCAATTTGGCGATGCCCGTGCCCCGTTGCGATGGGGCGACGGCCAGCGAATAGACTCGGGCTAACCGGGTGCCGGGGTGATAAATAATAAGCACGTAACCGCAGATTACTTTTTCCTGCTCTGCAACAAGCAAGGCGCGATGCTCAGTGTTTATCCAGTGTTTGAAACTGCGCCGACTTAATTGGTCGGTATCGAAACAGGTTTTTTCAAGCGCTACCAGCTGATCGAGATCGGCTAACAAGGCGGGGCGGATTAAAATGCTCAAGACGATACTCCCGATAGGCCTTGTGCAATGACCTGTCTGGCGCGGAACAATACCATTTCCTGCCATGCCTGATCGGTGGGGCAAAAATGTCGACGCATGATTTTGCTGTGATCCAGTCGGGCTTGCCCGTTACCGGATTGCGCCCACAGCTGATGGTCGCGCAGCAGGATTTCAAACAGTTGATCGGTGCTGAATGTGCCGAATTCCAGGGTGACGTAACAGCTGCGTTCATTCATGATCGCGTGCCAGGCATAATCCAGCAGCCCGGTTTTGGGCACCGAGCTGGATGTGCCCAGCAACGGCAATGCCACCGAATCGCCGTACCAGTTTTGGGCTGCCCGTGTTCCGGCGCTGTCCGGCTGATGGTCGCAAATGATTTCTCCGTAGCCGTAAGAGCCGAGACCCGTGTGCAGATCGATGACGGCCAAATCCCGCTGTTGCAGCGCATATTCGCGTATCACGCCTTCGCAGACTAGCCTGCCGTGCGCGGGCGCTTTGCCGCCGTAAAACGGCCCGGACGGATCGCTGTATTGTCCGGCGCTGATGGCTTTTTCCAGCGCCACGCGGCCATGTTGTTGTTCAAACCCGGCCAAGGCTATTTTCCGTTGTGCAGTATCCGCGAGATAAATCGGCCCTTTGATCAAGTTATAGAGCAGCTCATAGTCTTTATTCTCAGGCAACGGCTTGGAAAAATCGACGCTATTGCGGTTAAGGTCAACGCCGTCTGCATCGCAACGCCGTTGCCAGGCATAGCCCCACGGAGTCAGGGCATGGATCATTAACACCGCCGTATCGGCAGGGATGACGACCAGACCTTCGGCAATCAAAGCCAGCCGATCGATCTGCACGGCGCTGCCTGCAAAGCCTTCAATGCCGTGCGTCCCGCCGAGCAATACCAGTACCCGTGAGGCGTCTTCCGGGCCAATCCAAACCGTGTCGGTAATCAGCTGTTCGCCTTCAGGCCCGATGCCGTCACACGGGTAAGGCAGATACTTCGCATGGCAGGACAGTTTATTTATTTGCGTCAGCCAGCGTTTCCGAGCGGTGGCATAGCTGCCCGGAAAAACAGCGGTATCGATAGCGGCAAGAGGAAGGTAATAGGACATGACGGTTACCTGGAAATTTTCCTTAGCATAGCCTTAAGTTAAGTTAATCGTGAAATATATTTCAAAAGCCATAAAAACCCCTTGTGCAAACAACTGACAGGTTACAGAATTACCTCTTATCTTAACTAAAGGACTTTTGATATGGCGCGTACCCTTCTGGTTGTTGACGATCTTTCCGACTGGAATCCCTATTATCCCAGCGACCAGGTCATCACCTTTGAAACTTACCTTGCGACCGAGCAGGGCGAGTCGCAGCAGCGGGTTCGCATCATCAACCTGTGCAGCAGCTACCGCTATCTTTCCGACGGCTATTACTGCTCGCTGTTGGCCGAGGCTAGGGGTCATCATGTCATCCCGTCGGTTAAAGTGCTGAACGACCTAGGCAAGAAAGCGCTGTATCGGCTACAGCTTGACGACTTGTCGCAGACGCTGGAGCGGGCGTTTAAAGGCACCGACAAGGACAGCGAAATTACCCTGCTGAGTTATTTCGGCACTTCGCCAGATCCGGCTTTTCAGGAACTTGCCAGACTGTTGTTTGAACGCTTTTCCTGTCCCATCCTGGAAGTGACGTTACGCTGCAAGCAGCAATGGGAAATTATCGGCTTAAAGGCTATCTCGCACCGGCATCTGGATGATGCAAAGCAAACCGTTTTTGCCGATGCGCTGGACAAATTCAGCACCAAGGTCTGGCGCAAGGGCCGCGCCCGAAAAGCTGCGCGGTTCGACCTTGCGATACTGGTCAACCCGGAAGAACAATTGCCGCCAAGCAACATGGGCGCGCTGAAAAAATTCATTAAAATCGGCAGACAACTGGGTATTGAGATAGAACTGATAACCCAGCAGCATTATGTGCGCCTGCCCGAGTTCGATGGCTTGTTTATTCGCGAAACCACCAACATCGATCACCATACCTACCGTTTTGCCAAAAAAGCCGAGGCCGAGGGGCTGGTGGTTATCGACGATCCGACTTCAATGCTGCGCTGTACTAATAAAGTTTATTTGGCCGACCTGTTTCGCACGCATAAGGTGCCTACGCCAAAAACCTGGCTATTGCACAAAGGCAATGCCGCCCACTTGGACAGGGTGGAAGCGGAAGCGGGTTTTCCTGTGGTCATAAAAATCCCGGACGGCTCTTTTTCCCGTGGCATTGTTAAAGTTAATGACCGCAAAGAGCTGGAACTGAAAGTGGAGGAGCTGTTCCAAAAATCCGCATTGCTGCTGGCGCAGGAGTTTCTCTATACCGATTTCGATTGGCGCATTGGCGTTTTCAATAACAAGGCCTTATACGCCTGCCGCTATTACATGGTTAAAAACCATTGGCAGATTTACCGTCACGGCGGCAGCAAAATCGACACCGGCAGTTTTGCCACCTTGCCGACTTTTGAAGTTCCTAAGGCCGTTCTTGATGCCGCATTAAAAGCGACGCAGCCGATAGGCAACGGCTTGTACGGCGTGGATGTTAAGGAAAAAGACGGCAAAGGTTATGTAATAGAAGTCAACGATAACCCCAACATCGACAGCGGCGTCGAGGATAAATATCTGGGCGATGAACTGTATCGATTGATTATGAGCGAATTACTGCGGCGTATGGAAAATCGTAGTAAAGGGGTATGAAAGCTGTAGTCCAGCGATGGTAAGCCGCATAAAAATATTACATCACCCTAAAAACCGCAGTTTGTCCACGAAAAAACACGAAAGACACGAAATAAATCAGTGTGTTGTGTTGATTTAGCTGTTCACCCTTTGGGTGACGGTCTACGGTTTGGCATCTCTTTGAAAATTTTCGTGCTTTTTGTGTTTTTCGTGGACGAAATGATTTTTCTAGGATCACTAATTTGCATCAGCGCAGATGAGCCGCCAGCCAGATGGTATGGAGGTCGGGCGGCGTCCATTCAACCCGGTGCCGGGTATGGGCGGGAATCAGCAGGTAATCGCCAGCATTTAAATGAAAGGTCTGATGGTCTTTTTCATAAAGAATGATGGCCTGTCCATGAACCAGCATCACCCATTCATCGCCATCCTGATCGTACCATTGTCCTTCCGGGGTCGTATGGCCTTTGGATATGATCCGCTCAAGCTGAATATTATCCCGCTTCAAAATACATTCAACCAGTTCTTCCGGCAGTTGCTCGGGTATGTTTTCAAAAATATTGTCGTTAACGGGATTCATCGGGTTGTGGCTCGATTTTATGGGTTCAGGGGTTAGATGCTATTGTATAATGACTGCTGTTCGGCATGCAGATACTCTGCAAGCAATCGGAAAATAAACCTAAAAACGCAGTTGAATCGAGTGGAATCCGTTCGCCCTGAGCTTGTCGAAGGGTGGACGGGATTTTGGAATGCTCAACTGCGGTTTTTTAAGATAAATGACTCATTGTAGAGAGCAAGGCAATCAGTAACACATCAATAAGTTTAACTGGGCAATCGGAAGGGAACCGAACCGTTGCGATTGTCGGCGGCGGCCCCGCAGGATTAATGGCGGCGGAGGTATTAAGCCAGGCGGGCGTGAGGGTCGATCTTTACGATGCGATGCCTTCGGTAGGGCGAAAATTCCTGATGGCTGGCAAAGGCGGGATGAACATTACCCATTCTGAGCCTTACTATCAGTTCTTGTCCCGCTACGGTTCCCGTCAAACCCAGATCAAACCGCTACTGGATAAGTTCGGGCCTGCGGCTCTACGGGCTTGGGCGTTGGAGTTGGGGTTTGAGACGTTTATCGGTTCGTCAGGCAAGGTGTTTCCCGTCGATATGAAGGCCGCGCCTTTGTTGCGGGCATGGCTGCATCGCTTACGTGCGGATGGCGTGAGCTTTCATATGCGCCATCAATGGCTGGGCTGGGATGACGGGATGCTGCGTTTTCAAACGCCGGACGGTGAGAAAAAGGTCAGCGCCGATGCGGTGTTGCTGGCTTTGGGCGGTGGCAGCTGGGCGCGGCTGGGTTCTACCGGAGCCTGGGTGCCGCTGCTGGCTCAACGCGGGGTTCAGGTTGAGCCGTTACAACCGTCAAACTGCGGGTTTGATGTAGGCTGGAGCGAGTTTTTCCAGAGCCGTTTTGCCGGGCAGCCGTTGAAGTCGGTGCAGGCGTCTTTTACCGGCTCGGACGGGTTTGAATTTTGCGAGCAGGGCGAAATGCTCGTGACCGCAGACGGCGTTGAAGGCAGCCTGATTTACAAAATGTCCGCATCGTTGCGCGGGCAAATTGCGGCAACAGGGGCGGCGGTGATTCATCTTGATTTGGCTCCCGGCAAAGACAAACAGTTTCTGATCGACAGGATTTCAGTGCCGCGCGGCAAGCACAGCATGGCTAACCATCTGCGCAAGCGTATCGGCATTGACGGCGTAAAGGCCGGTTTGCTGAGAGAGATTTTGTCGAAAGAATATTTTGACGCCCCGGCTCGTCTTGCTGAGGCTATCAAGGCGCTACCGATTAAGCTGGTTGCGGCAAGGCCGATGGATGAGGCAATCAGTACGGCGGGCGGCATCAGCTTTGAGGCGCTCGACCAGCACTTGATGATACGTGCCCTGCCGGGCGTGTTCTGCGCCGGTGAAATGCTGGACTGGGAAGCGCCAACCGGCGGCTATTTGCTGAGCGCCTGTTTTGCCGGTGGGCAAGTTGCAGGAGAGGGCGTGTTGGCTTGGCTGCAATGCAGCGTAGCGCAGCAGCAGCTGGAAAGATAGAACACGGATGACACGGATTAGACTGATAATCACTGATTTAAAAGTGCAAAAAAACTCTTGATTAGCTAGATGCTTCAGCTAGCACCGTCATTCCGGCATGAATGCCGGAATCCAGAGCCATGGATGGTTGATAGGGAAGGCAGCGTTTGATTCGAAAGCAGTGCGTATTTCACGATGTTTTAATTCTTCACATATACATCGATTTAAAAAGCCGGGATAATTCCCAGCCTTAATCAAAGCACTCAAGTTTTTATGGACTTCAAATTAATCAATACGGACGGTCATGCCCGGCGCGGCCAGCTTACCTTTGCCCGTGGCATCGTGGAAACCCCCATTTTTATGCCGGTCGGCACTTACGGGACGGTTAAATCGCTGACACCCGACGAGCTGACCGGTATCGGCGCACAGATTATTCTGGGCAATACCTTTCATTTAATGCTGCGACCCGGAACGGATGTGATCAAGGCGCACGGCGATTTGCACGATTTTATGCATTGGGACAAGCCGATCTTGACCGATTCCGGCGGCTTTCAGGTGTTCAGCCTGGGCGCGTTACGGAAAATCACTGAAAAAGGCGTGACTTTCAAATCGCCGATCAACGGCGGTTCCATTTTTATGGGGCCGGAAGAGTCGATGCAGGTGCAGCGCGATTTGGGTTCGGACATCGTGATGATTTTCGATGAATGCACGCCGTATCCAGCGACGGTACATGAAGCGGCCGATTCGATGCGGCTGTCGTTGCGCTGGGCAGCGCGCAGCAAGGCGGCTCACGAAGGCAATGCGTCGGCCTTGTTTGGCATCGTGCAGGGCGGGATGTATGAACATCTGCGTCAGGAATCGATAGCCGGTCTGGTGGACATCGGTTTTGACGGCTACGCGATAGGCGGCTTGTCGGTCGGCGAACCCAAGGAAGAAATGATGGCGACGCTGGATGTGGTGCATGGCAAAATGCCGGTCGATAAGCCGCGCTATTTAATGGGCGTAGGAACGCCGGAAGATTTGGTGGATGGTGTCAGACGCGGTATCGATATGTTCGATTGCGTGATGCCGACCCGCAATGCCCGCAACGGGCACCTTTTTACCAGCTTCGGCGTGGTCAAGATCAGGAACAGCCAGTATGAGTTTGATACCGGCCCTTTGGATGAGACATGCGGCTGCTATACCTGCCGGAATTATTCCCGGGCCTATTTGCGGCACCTGGATAAATGCAAGGAAATGCTGGGTTCACGGCTCAATACCATCCATAACCTTTATTATTACCTGAGCCTGATGCAGGGCTTGCGCGATGCGATTGAAAGGCAAGAGCTGGATATTTTTGTCAAGCATTTCTACCAACAACGAGGAAAAGCCGTGCCGACTGTGGCATAATGGCAAAATTTTTCAACTCTTCAGCTACAGATTGACGCAGATACACACTGATAAACTGAAATATAAAGACCTTGCTCATACGTATTGTCAGTAATTTTTCATTTATCTTACAATTAGTTATGAGTAACCCAGCGTTTAAGCGGCTCGTTTGTAATAAGCAGCTAAAAACAATCCGTTTAATCCGTGTTGATCTGTGGCTAAATAATTACAACGCTTATTTTAATAACAATAACCCCCGAGGATAACCATGAGTTTTTTTATTTCTGACGCCGCAGCCGCTGCTGCTCCCGCCGCTCAATCACCCGGCATCGAAGGCATGCTGTTCCCGCTGGGTATACTGGTGTTTTTTTACTTTTTGTTTCTGCGTCCGCAATCAAAACGCACCAAAGAGAAGAAGGAAATGATTGCCGCAATCACTAAAGGCTCTGAAGTGGTTACTTCGGGCGGGATTTTGGGCAAGATCGTTGATCTGGATGACAATTTCGTCAAGATTGAAATCTGCGACAATACCTTTATCCAAGTACAGCGTCATAACATTGAGAGCATGATGCCGAAAGGAACTTATAAAGCGATCACTAAAAAAGTCGCTAAAGTTTAATATTATAACTGATAGGATGGGTACGACTGCATGGGCAGATATTTGCTCCTGCAATATCTGCATTCCCCACATCCATGTGGGTTATGCAGGAGGTAGAGCACCAACAGTAGGCGCTTTAGGCGATGCAGGAGCAATTACCGAGAACGAAGTGAAACCCATCGTGAATCAGAAAACATCGAAATGATGGGTTTCGCGATGCTCTACCCATCCTACGACATGTTTCAATTATTGGAATAACACATGCAAAACCATTACCCACTTTGGAAAAATCTATTGGTTCTGATTGTTTTTGCGATCGGGATTATTTACGCGTTGCCGAATTTGTACGGCGACGATCCTTCTGTTCAGGTGTCATCGACACACCCGGCTAAGCTGGTGCAGGAACAGGCAAATAAGATCGAATCTGCGATTAAGACGGCAGGGCTTAATGCCAAGGCGTTTGAGTTTAAAGACGGCCGCATTTTAGCCCGCTTCAACAGCGCCGACGAGCAGCTTAAAATAGCGGATTTGCTCAGGGATCAACTGGGCGATGATTATAACGTCGCGTTAAATCTGGCGCCTACCACACCTGCTTGGCTAAGAGCTTTGGGTGCGGATGCTATGTATCTGGGTCTGGATTTGCGCGGCGGGGTGCATTTCCTGCTCGAAGTGGACATGGATGCGGCGGCCAAGCAGGCTGAAGAGCGTTACAACGATGACGTGCGGTTGGCTTTAAGAAACGAAAAAATACGTTATCAATCTGTTTTGAAAGACAACGGATTCATCAAGGTTAAGCTGACTTCAGCTGATGACAAGCCTGCGCTGTTGACGTTATTGGGTAAAGATTTCCGCGCACTGGAAGTCACCGAGCCCAAAGAACAGGATCAAGTCTGGTTGAAGCTTTCCGAAAAAGAAGTGCGTGAAACCAAAAAATTTGCCGTCGCGCAAAACATGACCACCCTGCGTAATCGTGTCAACGAATTGGGCGTTGCAGAACCCGTGATCCAGCAGCAAGGCGAAAACCGCATCATGGTTCAGTTGCCCGGCGTACAGGATACGACTCGTGCCAAGGAAATCCTGGGCACCACGGCGACCCTGGAATACCGTCTGGTTGATGTGGAGCACGATGTGCAAAAAGCGGTCGAAGGGCATGTCCCGGTCGGCAGCCGTTTGTATACCGAGCGTAACGGCACCCCGATCCTGTTGGATCGCCGGGTTATCGTGACTGGCGATCAGATCGTCGATTCTTCTTCTGGCGTTGATCAGGATGGCAGGCCTTCGGTCAATATTTCACTGAACGGCGTAGGCGCAGCCAAAATGGGTAAGCTGACCCAGGCTAACATCGGCAAGCCGATGGCGGTGGTGTTCATCGAATATAAAGTAGAAACCAAAGTAGTGAACGGCCAAAAAGTCCGTCATAAAGAGAAGGTTGAAAAAGTCATTAACGTGGCAACTATCCAGGGCGTTTTCAGTCATCGATTCCAGACCACCGGTTTGGACAGTCCTCAGGAAGCGCGTAATTTGTCGTTGTTGTTAAGAGCTGGTGCATTAGCAGCCCCTGTGGATATTGTCGAAGAACGCACTGTCGGGCCAAGTTTAGGCCAGGATAATATCGATAAAGGCATGTTGTCTTTTATGGTGGGCTTTGCGTTGGTTGTGCTGTTTATGGCGGTTTATTACCGGCTGTTCGGCATGATTGCCAATTTTGCGCTGGCGTTTAACGTGGTGATTGTTGTGGCGATTTTGTCGATGTTGCAGGCAACCTTAACCTTGCCGGGTATTGCCGGGATTATCCTGACCGTGGGTATGTCGGTTGACGCCAACGTGTTGATTTTCGAACGGATTAAGGAAGAGCTTAAAAATGGCAACACGCCGCAGTCCGCTATATTTATCGGTTATGAGAAAGCCTTTGCAACCATTCTGGACTCCCACTTTACCAATCTTGTGGTGGCCGTGGTTTTATTCGCTTACGGCACGGGTTCCGTCAAAGGTTTTGCGGTCACGCTGATTATCGGGATTTTGTCATCCATGTTTACCGCAATTACCGGTACACGGATGGTTATTAACTGGATATACGGTAACCGCAGGGTTGAGAAATTATCTATCTAAACAAATTTGTGTAGGGGCAATCCCTTGTGGTTGCCCTTTTATGGTTATCTGAACCAGGGCCACCACAAGGGATTGCCCCTACATAGAGGATTAAATATGTTTAAAAAAGATATAAATTTTATAGGCAACCGAAACAAAGCGCTGATATTTTCCGGCATATTGACGATTATCTCGATAGGATCGTTGGCTATACACGGTTTGAAAATGGGTATCGATTTCACCGGCGGCACCCTAATTGAAGTGGGCTATCAAAAAACTGCCGATTTAACCGTGCTGCGCAACACATTGGATACTGAAGGTTTCAGCGACGCCACCGTGCAGAATTTCGGTACCACAAAAGACGTCCTGATTCGATTGAAGCCGCAAGAAGGAGTTAGCAGCGTCGAATTGAGCGCTAAAGTGCTTGAGGCTATTAACAAAAATACCGCCGAACCGGCCAGTGTGCGCCGTGTTGAATATGTCGGCCCCCAAGTCGGCGACGATCTGGCAGAGGACGGCTTTTTAGCGCTGTTGTATTCAACAATTTGTATTTTGATTTACATTGCCTGGCGTTTTGAATGGAAGTTCTCTGTAGGCGCGATCATAGCGACTTTACATGATGTCATTGTGACGCTGGGATTATTCTCTGTGTTAGGTCTGGAGTTTGACCTGACGGTGTTGGCGGCGGTTCTTGCGCTGATCGGTTACTCCTTGAACGATACCATCGTGGTTTATGACCGTATCCGCGAAAATTTCCGCGCATTAAGAAACAAATCGACCGAGGAAATCATGAATATTTCGGTCAATGTCACCTTAAGCCGTACCATTATGACTTCATTGACGGTGTTGCTGGTGCTGATTTCCTTGTTCTTCCTGGGCGGGGAAGTGATTCATAATTTTTCCGTTGTGCTGTTGTTCGGGGTATTTTTCGGGACTTATTCCTCTATTTTTATCGCCAGTCCTGCGGCTTTACTGTTGGGTCTCAGCGCTGAAGATTTGATGATCCCGGTAAAAGAAGGCGCGGAACTCGATACCCGTCCTTAACTGTCAGGTATTTTCAAAATACAGCGGCTGTTCAGGTATAATCAGCAGCTTATTAATATTACTCGGTAAGAAATAGAACGCTGATGACGCAGATAATTATGATTAAATAGGATTTTTATTATCTGTGTTCATCATAATTTATCAGCGTCATCTGCGTTCCATTTGTATTTAAAGTTACGTATAAACATTTATTCACCCCTAGGAGTTTTAAAAAAATGGCGATAGAACGCACTTTTTCAATCATTAAACCGGATGCCGTAGCAAAAAACGTAATCGGTGAAATCTACAGCCGCTTTGAAAAGAACGGTTTGAAAATCGTTGCCGCAAAAATGCTGCACCTGACTAAAGAACAAGCCGAAGGTTTTTACGCAGAACACAGCGAACGTGGTTTCTTTAATGATTTGGTCGCATTTATGATTTCAGGCCCGGTGATCATGCAAGTGCTGGAAGGTGAAAACGCGGTTCTTAAGCATCGCGACATCATGGGCGCTACCAACCCTAAAGAAGCGGCTGCCGGAACCATCCGCGCCGATTTCGCCAGCAGCATTGATGAAAATGCCGTACACGGATCAGATGCTGTCGAAACCGCTCAAAGGGAAATTGCTTACTTTTTCTCAAACAATGAAATCTGTGCAAGAACCCGTTAAAACCAAAACCATCAATTTGCTCGATTTCGACAGAAAAGGTCTTGCGGCCTTTTTTGTCGAGTTAGGCGAGAAGCCTTTTCGGGCGACACAGCTGCTTAAATGGATCTATCAGGAAGGCGTCGAAGACTTCGACCTGATGACCAACTTGAGCAAGTCACTGCGCGCTTATTTAAGCGAAAACTGTTATCTCGCGACGCCCGAAATCGTGCTTGAACAAATCGCAACGGACGGCACCCGCAAATGGGTGATGCAAACCCATTGCGGCAACCGGATAGAAACGGTTTTTATTCCTGAAGAGGCGCGCGGCACCTTATGCGTCTCCTCGCAAATCGGTTGTGCGCTGGCTTGCACTTTTTGCTCCACGGCTCAGCAAGGCTTTAACCGCAACCTGACTACGGCTGAAATTATCGGCCAGTTGTTTGTCGCGCAAAAGCGTTTGGGCGAAGATAAAAGAATCACCAACGTGGTCATGATGGGCATGGGCGAGCCGCTGCTTAATTTCGACAATGCGGTCGCGGCGATGAACCTGATGATGGATGATTTCACCTTCGGCCTGTCCAAACGCCGGGTGACTATCAGCACCTCGGGCGTAGTGCCGGCCATGTACCGCTTAACCGAGGCCTGCGATGTCAGTCTTGCGGTGTCGCTGCATGCGGTGACCGATGAATTAAGGGATGAGCTGGTTCCGATCAATAAAAAATACCCGCTGAAGGAATTAATGGACGCCTGTCGGGATAACGCCAAGATAGCGCCGCGTCGCACCGTCACTTTTGAATATGTGATGCTGGACGGCATTAACGACTCGATGCAGGATGCGCGGGGGCTGGTCAAACTGTTAAAAACGGTGCCGTCGAAAGTCAATTTGATACCGTTTAACCCGTTTCCTTCGTCGTCTTACCGCTGTTCCAGCAGCGAAACGATCAACCGTTTTAAAACGCTGTTGAATGACGCAGGCATAGTCACCACGGTCAGAAAGACTCGCGGCGAAGACATCGATGCGGCCTGCGGCCAGCTGGTAGGGCAAGTCAAAGATAAAAGTCGCAGACACTTAAAAATCCACCAGGAAGGTTCCGAACGTGCAGCTTAAATTATTAAAAGTGATTAACCCGTTTGCGCTAGCCCTGCTTATTGGGTCGTTGGCAGCTTGCAGTTTGATGGATGGCGCTGAAAGCGATAATTCCGGTGATGTGCATTTGCAGCTGGGGGTGCGCTACCTCAGTATGAATAAGCTGGAGCTGGCCAAGGAGAACTTGCTGCTGGCATTGAAGGAAGATTCAGGTAATGCACAAGCACATAATGCGCTGGCTTTTTTGTATGAAAAATTAAACCAATTCGATCAGGCCAAAGATCATTATGAAACTGCCTTGGGTCGGGCATCCGATGATTTAGGGGTGCAAAATAATTTCGGTCGCTTCCTCTGTGAGCATGGTGAGCTTGAAGCAGGCATGGATTTATTGTCTGAAGCGAGTTCAAACCCGATAAACGACAGGCAGTGGATGGCCTTAACGAATGCCGGACGATGCCAGCTGAGCATGGGGCAAAAACAACTGGCCGAAAATTATTTCAGGCAAGCGCTGCAACTCAATAACAGCTACGCGCCTGCATTATCGGAGATGCAGAAAATTGCATATGAGAAAGGCGATTTTTGGGCGGCAAAAGGTTTTTTGCAGCGCTATCTGAGCGTTGCAGAACATACAGCTGAAACCTTATGGTTTGCTGCGCATGCTGAGCGGGCGTTGGGCAATAAAGAACTCGCCAATGAGTATAAAAAATTGTTGCTGGAAAAGTTCCCGCTTTCAAATGAAGCAAAAAAAATCGGAGGGATTAAAGATTTTTAGTAACTAGAAAAATGGAACGCAGATGACGCTGATAGTTATGATCAAATAAGATTTTTTTGAATTATCTGCGTTAATCATATTCATCTGCGTCATCTGCGTTCCATTGTATTTAATGACTAAATAGTTACGGATTTTTAATCCCGGCAGAACCACTATTAAATATGGCAAATAATATTCAAGCAATTCGCGGGATGCATGATGTGCTTCCCGAACAGACTCCGCTCTGGCAGTATGCGGAACAAAGCATCCGGGACGTACTCGGCGCTTATGGTTACAGCGAAATTCGTCTGCCCATCGTTGAAAAAACCGAGCTGTTCAAGCGCTCTATCGGTGAAGTGACCGATATTGTCGAAAAGGAAATGTACACCTTTGACGACCGGAACGGCGACTCCTTAACCTTGCGTCCCGAAGGCACGGCAGGCTGTCTTAGAGCTTGTTTGGAGCATGGCTTATTGCACAATCAGGTGCACCGGTTATGGTATTACGGGCCGATGTATCGGCATGAGCGCCCGCAAAAAGGCCGCTATCGCCAGTTTTTCCAGCTGGGCGTCGAAACTTACGGCATGGCAGGCCCCGATATTGACGCTGAACTGATCCTGATTATGGATCGGTTGTGGAAAAAATTGGGTGTCCGAAATAAGGTTCGTTTGCAACTCAATTCCTTGGGCACGATTGCCGAACGCATCGTTTACCGGGAAAGTTTGGTCGGCTATTTTCAGAGCCGTCTGGATCAGTTGGATGAAGACAGCTTGCGTCGGCTGGAGACCAATCCGCTACGGATTCTGGATACCAAAAACCCGGCGATGCGGGACGTTGTCGCTAACGCGCCGGAATTGATGGATTTTCTGGGCGATGAGAGTCGCCAGCATTTTAACGCGATCACCGCGACTTTGGATGACTTGGGCATAGGCTACGAGATCAATTCCCGGTTGGTGCGCGGCCTGGATTATTACAGCAAGACCGTTTTCGAATGGGTCACCGACGAGCTGGGTTCGCAAGGCACGGTCTGTGCAGGCGGGCGTTATGACGGATTGATTGAGCAGCTGGGCGGCAAACCCAATCACGCAGTCGGTTTTGCGATGGGTATGGAGCGCTTGCTGGCACTGATGGAAACGCTGGAGTGTGTGCAACTTGCAAGCTCCGTTGATGTGTACATGATCCGGGTCGGCGAAACAGCAGAACAGGAAGGCATGCGCTTTGCCGAGACTATCAGGAATGAAATTCCCGGTTTGAAATTGCAGGTCAATTGCGGCGGCGGCAGTTTTAAAAGCCAGTTCAAAAAAGCCGACAAAAGCGGTGCCGAATTTGCGATTATTCTGGGTGACGATGAAGTCGGTCGCGGCGAGGTCAGCGTCAAACCGCTACGCAACAGTGAGCAAGAACAACAGAATATGTCTCAGCAGCAGGCGATTGGGTATATCAAGGGCAACCACAAGGGATTGCCCCTACGAATTTAACAATACCGTATATTGTAGGGGCAGGTTTTATGCCTGCCCTTGCATAAACCAATATTTTTTAAACATCAAACAAGAGAAAAACAAGTGGAAATGTACGATACCGAAGAAGAACAGGTCGAAGCCCTAAAAAGATGGTGGAAAGAAAACTCTACCTCTACCATCGTAGGGATAGCCATGGGAATTGTCATTATTCTGGGCTGGAATTACTGGCAGGATCATAAGAAAGCGCAGGCGGCGCAAGCTTCCGCAGTTTATGGTCAATTGCTGAAAGCGTTGGACGACAATAAGAATGACAGCGTAGACAAGCTGGCTGGGCGCATGCAGGAGCAATTTAAAAGCACCGAATATGCGGCATACAGCGGCTTGTTACAGGCCAAACTAAAGGCCCAGCAAGGCGATTTTGCCGCAGCCAAGCAAATCCTGACGACGATTGCGTCGGGGTCGAACAAACAGCTGAGTAACATCGCCAGGATAAGACTGGTACGCTTGATGCTGGCTACCGGCGAATACGAGCAGGGCTTGCAGGTCATCAACCAGGTGGATGCCAAGGAAGTGGCCAGTTTTTCAGCCAATTATGACGAATTGGTCGGCGATTTGTATGTGGCTTTGGATCGTTTGGATGAAGCGCGCACCTCCTATCAAAATGCCTTCAGAAATGGGCAGCCGTCGCCGTTGTTGCAGTTCAAGATCGATGATCTGACCGCTCAAGATAAGTTTGAAACTCAAAAATAATGACTGACTATTCAACCGATATGACTCAGGCGCAAGGCGAAAGGCGAATAGCGAAAGGTTTTTTCGCCTTGTGCGCCTTTTTTGTCATCGCTTTTTTGACAGGCTGTTCGGCTATTGATGCGGCTAGCGAGGGCATTTCCGGCATTACCGATTATTTTCGCGGCGGTGAAGATAACGCCGAACCGCCTAGCGTGTTGGTTGAATACCCCCCAGAAATCAAGCTTGAAGTCGTCTGGAAGGAGTCGGTCGGCGTAGGCGCTGATGAACAATCCTTAAAGCTGATCCCTGTTATCGGCAGCGGAAAAGTACTGGCGGCGGATCGGGAAGGCGTGGTTCAGGCCAGAAGCCTGACCACCGGCAATTTGGTCTGGGAGACCGAAACCGAGCTGCCCCTTTCGGGCGGGCCGGGACTTGGCGTCAGCAGCGTAATTCTGGGTTCCAGCAATGCCGAAGTCGTCGCCTTAAATATCGAAACCGGCGAGGTGATGTGGAAAGCTGCAGTATCCAGTGAAGTGCTTTCGGTGCCGGTGGTCGGTAATGGCATTGTTATCGTTCGAACCACGGATGGCTCGGTGTTTGCGCTGGATGAAAAGACCGGCGGCAAGCGCTGGAATTATGAACGCACCGTACCGGCATTAAGCATACGCGGCACCGGATCTCCGTTGATTGTCGAGGATAACGTGATCGGCGGTTACGATAACGGCAAACTGATGGCCTTGCGCTTGGCTGACGGCAAATATTCTTGGGAAACCAGTATCGCCATTCCCAAAGGGCGCTCTGAAATTGAACGGCTGGTCGATTTGGATGTCGATCCTATCGTCATTAACGGCGTGATTTACGTTGCCAGCTACCAGGGTGGCATAGCCGCTGTTTCGGAATTGGACGGCGATATATTGTGGCGCAATGAAACCATTTCATCGCATTCGGGCTTGAGCAACGACAGCCGGTATTTATATCTGGCTGATTCCCAAAGCCATGTCATGCAGTTGGATCAGCGTAGCGGCGCGGCCTTATGGAAGCAAAAGGATTTGAGTCAACGAAGATTAACCGCCCCCGCCGCCGCCTATGAAAATTATGTGGTGGTAGGTGATTTGGAAGGTTATGTGCATTGGTTGTCCACTACCGACGGCAGGCAACTTGGTCGTGTGCAAGTCACTGAAGGCCCCATCGATGCCCGGCCTATCGTGATGGATGGTACCGTTTATGTTTATGCCAAAGACGGCACGCTGGCCGCTATAAAAGTCCGATAAAAATATGTTACCTGTAATAGCCCTAGTCGGGCGACCCAATGTGGGCAAGTCCACATTATTCAATTATTTAACCCGTAGCCGTGATGCGTTGGTTGCGGATTTTTCGGGATTGACCCGTGACAGGCAATACGGCCGGGTGAAACTCGGCAATCGCCCCTGTCTGGTCGTCGATACCGGCGGTATAGCCGATGATGCCGAAGGCATAGAAAGTTTTGCCAGAAAACAGGTGCAGGTAGCATTAGAAGAAGCCGACATCGTATTCTTCATGGTTGACGCTCGCGAAGGCTTAAGCGCTTCCGACAAGGTGATTGCCGATACCCTGAGAAAGCTCCAAAAGCCGGTCATATTGGTCACCAACAAGGTTGACGGCCTGGATGCCAGCATGGCTGCATCGGACTTTTATTCGCTGGCGCTGGGCGAGCCGGTGCAGATCGCCGCTTCCCATGGCAAGGGCATACCCGAATTACTGGAAAAAGTTAATCAGTTGTTGCCGCCGGACAAGGGCGAAGTCGAAGAGGCGCATAGCGGCATCGGCATCGCCGTGGTCGGACGGCCAAACGTCGGCAAATCGACGCTGGTCAACCGGCTGTTGGGCGAAGAACGGGTTATCGTATTCGATGAGCCGGGCACTACCCGCGACAGCATCTACATCCCTTTTGAACGCAACGGCAAGAAGTTCACGCTGATCGATACCGCCGGAATGCGCAGAAGATCGAAAATAGCTGAAACCATTGAAAAATTCAGCGTCATCAAATCGTTGCAGGCGATTGAAAAAGCCAATGTCGTCATCTACCTGATCGACGCGCAGGAAGGCATCACCGACCAGGATGCGCATTTATTAGGTCTGGTATTGGAAGCCGGAAGAGCCCTGATTATCGGCCTGAACAAATGGGACGGCATCAGCGCCGACCAAAAGGCAACCATTCATCGGCAACTCGATGTCAAACTGACCTTTCTTGAGTTTGCAGAAAAACACCCGATTTCCGCATTGCATGGCAGCGGCGTTGGCAAAATGTTCGATGTCGTCCAGCAATTGTATGCAGCGGCAATGCTCGACATGTCCACGCCGGTGCTGACCCGTATCCTGAAAGAAGCCACCACCGCGCATCAGCCGCCGATAGTGAATAGCCGTCGCATCAAGCTGAAATACGCGCATCAGGGCGGCAGGAATCCGCCGATAGTGGTGATTCACGGCGTGCAAACCGACGCACTGCCGGAGTCTTACAAGCGTTATTTGATTAATTATTACCGCGACAAAATGGGCTTGGTCGGAACTCCGATACGCTTGGTGTTCAAGTCGCCAGCCAATCCGTTCCACGGGCAAAAGACCAAAGTAACCGAATGGCAGGTGAAGAAAAAGGAACGCTTGCTGAAGCGGGCAAAAACTAAGAAGAAGGACTGAGGGCAAGGTAAAAGGCGAAAGGTTGCTGCCGATAGGGTGTAGGCCGGAATAAGACTACCCAAGCGTAGCGCGAGGTAGCGTTTCCGGCGAATTAGAGAGCTATTTTGCCGGAAACGCTCCTGCTCCACGCCCCTTACCTACATCCATGTAGGCAACGCCGATTCTCGCTGGCGCTCAAATCGGCTTATTCCGGCCTACGGCTGATTCCCAAGCTTGGGTTCTTATCGTTATACACAATTGCCCCAGAATGACGGTGTACCGCAGTCACTTGTGTATAACAATGAGAGCTGGTGCTTGAGAACCAGCTCATGTGCTGTAGGATACCTCCCATTACACAACCGTTTGTCATTAAACCAACACTATAGGAAACAATCATGGCTACCATCACATTTCAAGGCAAACCCCTCAACACGTCCGGCGAACTGCCAGCAGTCGGCAGCGATGCCCCGGTATTTACGCTGACCAGCCGCGAGTTGGTCGATGTCACCCTGGCAAGCTATGCCGGTAAACGCAAAGTGCTGAATATCGTACCCAGCCTGGACACCCCAACCTGCGCCGCATCAACGCGCAAATTCAACCAGAAAGCCTCGCATCTGGATAACACCGTGGTGTTGGCCGTTTCCGCCGACCTGCCTTTTGCGCAAAGCCGTTTTTGCGAATCGGAAGACTTAACCGACGTGATCCCCCTGTCAACTTTCCGCTCCAGTTTCGCCAATGATTATGGCGTAACCATTACCGATACCTTCCTGCGCGGTTTGACCGCCCGTGCCGTGGTCATTATCGATGAGCATGACAAGGTGATCTACACGCAATTGGTCGATGAACTTGTCAATGAACCGGATTATGAAAGCGCATTAGCGGTGTTGTAAGACGGGTTTGTTTTTATCTCCAAGGAGTGTCCGACTTCTTTTGTCAGCACATTCTGATCTTGCCCCGATCTAGCGGACACCCGGCTAAGAGAGTAATCTCTAAAACCGAGGTAAACAATGAAAATCAAGAAAGAATCAACTACTACAGCTGTTCGTAACAAATATACATCACAGCTTAAAGAGCAAGCATTGGAACGTGCCG
>CAMAUL010000069.1 GCA_945861405.1 Candidatus Methylobacter oryzae
GTAGAATAAAACTATTCAGCCACAGATCAACGCAGCACAACAGATTGCCCCGATTCTCACGCAGGAGCGTAGAAACCATTAATGGTTTCTGGAGTGCAGGCTTCGCCTGCTTAGTTCCCTCGCTGGAAGGACTGTGAAAGTATTAAGAATTTGGAGTACAAACCTAGGTTTGTACTCCAGCAGTCAGCTAAAAACCAATAACTTAAAAAATAAGAAAAAGATTTTTAAGTCGGTTTTTACAATATTTTCAAAGTCTTTGGAGCGTGGGAACGATAAAAGCTGTTTAATCAGTGTCAATCTGTGGCGGAATAATCAAAGCCAGCATCTGCTGAGTAGTTACAATTTATCTCAAAATCAGGCTAAAAAATAATGTGTGGTATTGCTGCTATCGTTTCACATCAGACCGTCAATCAGGAATTATATGACGCTCTGACAGTACTTCAACATAGAGGCCAGGATGCCGCTGGCATTGTGACTTGTGAGGCCGGGCGGCTGCATTTGCGGAAAGAGAACGGTTTGACCCGCGATGTTTTTACCAATGCCCAAATGCTGAAACTGAAAGGCAATATGGGGATTGGTCATGTACGTTATCCAACGGCAGGGTGTACCAGTTCAGCAGAAGCGCAACCTTTCTATGTCAACTCGCCTTTTGGTTTGACGCTTGCGCATAACGGCAATCTGACCAATACCGAAGAGCTGAAAAAGGCTCTGTTCGTTGAGGACCAACGACATATCAATACCGATTCGGACTCTGAAGTTTTGTTGAATGTGTTTGCTCACGAATTACAAAGTTTGGGTAAACTGCATTTAACGGTGGATGATGTTTTTCAGGCCGTTTCAGGCGTCCATCGCCGCTGTCGTGGGGCTTATGCGGTTGTAATTATGATCGCAGGCTTCGGTATTTTAGGTTTCAGGGATCCTCACGGCATCAGGCCTATCGTGTTTGGCGAAAGAAAGAGCGAGCAGGGTTCGGAATTCATGATCGCATCCGAAAGCGTAGCTTTGGACGTGTTGGGCTTCGATCTTATTCGTGATATAGAACCTGGCGAAGCGGTGTTTATTGAAGAATCCGGCGCATTGCATACCAAACAGTGTTCGGATGAAATAGACCATTGCCCGTGCATTTTCGAGTACGTTTATTTTGCCCGGCCGGATTCAATTATTGATCGTATTTCGGTCTATAAGGCGCGTCTGCGTATGGGTGAAAAGCTGGCCAAAAAAGTGCAAAGAGATTGGCCGGATCATGATATTGACGTGGTCATTCCGATACCCGACACCAGTAGAACGGCGGCTTTGCAGATGGCAAACATTCTGGGCGTGAAGTACCGTGAAGGTTTTATCAAAAACCGTTATATCGGTCGGACGTTTATCATGCCGGGCCAGAAAATGCGGGAAAAATCGGTAAAGCAGAAGTTAAACGCGATTAGTCTTGAGTTTGAAGGCAAGAATGTATTGCTGGTTGATGATTCAATCGTCAGGGGCACAACGTCCGAGCAGATTATCCAGATGGCCAGGGATGCAGGCGCTAAAAAAGTATATTTTGCCTCCGCTGCGCCGCCTGTGCGCTATCCCAATGTTTACGGCATCGATATGCCGGCTGCCCATGAATTGATTGCCCATGATCGTACCGAAGACGAGGTCTGCACGGCAATTGGCGCAGACCGGGTGATTTATCAGGAACTCAACGACCTGATTGATGCGGTTCGTAAAGGCAACCAGGACATTCAGCATTTCGATACTTCCTGTTTCAGCAAAGAATACATCACCGGCGATATTGACGATGCCTATCTGGAGCGCATCGAAGCCTTGCGCAATGACAGTGCGCAATCGGAAAGGAATTCGGAAAACTTCATTATCGGCATGCAGAACGGGGATTGAGGGGGTATTAAATTGAATTGTAGGCGCATAAATTAAGGTCAATGCTAACACGATTAATAGAACACAGATGCCAAAAGTAGGCGCCTCTAGGCGACGCGGATTGGACGGATTTACGCAGATTTCTAAAAAGATGAAGTCAAGTTTGCTAGACACTTTTTAATCAGTGTTTATCAGCCCAATCCGCGTCATCCGTGTTCCATTTTTTTATACTAAATACGTTTAATAAATCCATGACAGACATCAACTGGAACGACTACACTCTGGAAACCCAGGCGATCAGAGCCGGGCATAAGCGCACTCATGAAGATGAGCACAGCATGCCGATTTTCGCCACCTCCAGTTATGTGTTCAAGAGTGCCGAAGAGGCCTCCTTGCGCTTTACCGGCCAGAAGCCTGGCAACATCTATTCCCGATTTACCAATCCTACCGTTAATGCTTTTCAGGAAAGACTGGCGTTGATGGAAAAAGGCGAGCGCTGTCTGGCGTTCTCATCCGGCATGGCGGCCATCATGGCGGTCGGCATGGGGCTGCTGAAAGCCGGTGACCATGTGGTGTGTTCCCGTAGCGTGTTCGGCAATACCGTGCTGATGTTTCAGAATTATTTCGGCAAATTCGGGGTTGAAACCGATTTTGTCGATTTGATCGATACCGCAGCCTGGGATGCGGCGATTAAACCGAATACCCGGTTTTTGTTTCTGGAAACGCCGTCCAACCCGTTGATTGAAATCGCCGATATTGCAGCGCTTGCGGACATCGCCCATAGACATAACGCTTTGCTGATCGTCGATAATTGTTTTTGTACGCCGGTGCTGCAAAAACCGTTCGAACTGGGCGCGGATATTGTGATCCACTCGGCAACCAAATATATAGACGGGCAGGGGCGTTGCGTCGGCGGCGCGGTTGTCGCCAGCGACGAGATCATAGAGAAATATATTTACCCCTATCTGCGCACCGGCGGCGCGACCATGAGTCCGTTTAACGCCTGGGTATTCTTGTCCGGCCTGGAAACGCTGGCAATCCGAATGAAAGCGCATTGCGACAGCGCCTTTGAACTGGCTAAATGGCTGGAACAACAGCCCGGTATCGCCAAAGTGCATTATCCGGGTTTGGTATCGCATGCCCAGCATGAACTGGCCAAGCGCCAGCAAAGTCATTTCGGCGGCGTGGTCAGTTTTGAACTGACCGGTGGCAAGGAACACGCCTGGAGGTTGATCGACGCGACCGAAATGCTGTCGATTACCGCCAATCTGGGCGACGTTAAATCCACCATCACCCATCCGGCAACCACCACGCATGGCCGGTTGTCGCCGGAAGTTCGAGCAGCAGCCGGTATTAAAGACGGCTTGGTCAGGATTTCAGTCGGCTTGGAAAATCTTGAAGATATTAAAAAGGATATTTTAAGAGGGTTGTAGGCCGGACATGCTGTTTATGCCCGGCATTTTATTACGCAACAGTTAGCAAATCATCCAGTTTCTTTTGTTGCTCCAGCGCATGCAGCTCGTCGAAGCCGCCGACGTGATAATCGCCGATATAGATTTGCGGAACCGTGCGGCGGTTGGTTTTGAGCATCATTGCTTCCCTTAAACCGGGTTCGGCATCCACGTTAATTTCCGTGTAGGTTAAGCCTTTTTTGTCGAGCAGGCGTTTAGCCATCATGCAGTAAGGGCAAATAGAGGTGGTGTAGATCAGTATTTCCGGCATATAGTCAAGGTTGCTGTAAAAACCGACCATTCTATCGATTTCCGCCTTGTTGTTCAATGCCGATAGCCAGCGCCAAATAGTTGATCAACTCCCAAGCGGCTTCTTCCATGTTTCTGCCGAACGCTACTACCCCGTCTTCATGTCCCAGCATGGTGAATAGTGAAATCTCCGCCAAGCGGCCTGATTGAAATAGTTGCTCGACAGCCGCCGCCATTTCAACGGTGCCATAGGGAATGTCGGCAGTCGTGTGCGGCAGGTTCAACGCTACGGTATGCTTCCATAATTCCGGGCTGTGTACGTGGATAACGGCTTGAATAGCATTATCCTGGGCGTAAACGCTGGCGTGGGTCAGGGATTCGGAAGAAGGCTTGCACAGGCCGCAGGACTCAAGCCGGTTTTGTTTGGGTTCGGCGTTGACGATCAAGCAATAATGTTCGGGATTCAGTTGTTCGATATGCCCTGTTTGAGTGCCGCTGATGATGAATTGCGCGCTATCAGGGGCGATTCGTTGGCTGATATTGCCGAAGCCGATGCTATCGTATCGCTCAGGGTCTAGCCCGATCAGATCCAGGCGGACGGCTATCGTACGCCAGGCGTTAATGTCGGTGTATGGGAATGGCGTGTTAATCGGCTGTTGGGTATGATTTAGCTGATATTTTATGACGCCTTCTTGTTCTTTCATCGTAGTGGTTTGGTTAAGTTGCCATGAGTGTGGCTACAGTATAGATCAGAAAATAAAATACAGATAACAGGCAGAGTGTTATAAAATCAACGGTTTTCAATTTGAAGGCCGATTTTGCCGTGGCCGTTTCGGCAGTCGTCTGCAACTATAAAATAGTGGCTTAACTATGCGATGTCCGTTTTGTGGGGCTCAAGATACGCGGGTTCTTGATTCCAGATTGGCGAATGAAGGCGATCAGGTTCGCCGTCGGCGTGAATGCAACGTTTGTAAGGAGCGGTTTACTACGCACGAGGTGGCGGAATTAACCTTGCCCCGCATTGTTAAGCGCGACGGGATCAGTGAGCCATTCGAGGAAAATAAGCTGCGTTCGGGTATGCTCAGGGCGTTGGAAAAACGGCCGGTAAGCAGCGATGCTATCGAAGCTTCGATCAACCGGATCAAAAAGGAGCTGCGGGCGATGGGCGAACGGGAAATATCGGCGAAGGAGTTGGGCGAAAAGGTCATGAAAGAATTGAGTACCTTGGATCATGTGGCTTTCGTGCGTTTCGCCTCGGTTTATCGCAGCTTCCAGGATGTCAGCGAATTTACCGATATGATTGAAGATTTACGACAGAAATAATGTCAGTGCAGCGCGATGCTTTTTATATGGCGCGAGCTATTCAACTCGCCAAAAAAGGCCGATATACCACCGACCCGAATCCGCGTGTAGGCTGTGTTTTAGTCAGGGACGATAGAGTGATCGGCGAGGGCTGGCATGTTCAAGCAGGGCAGGGACATGCGGAAGTTGAAGCGCTAAAAAATGTGCCGGATGCGATGGGTGCAACGGTTTATGTAACGCTGGAGCCATGCAGCCATCAGGGCAGGACGCCGCCGTGTTGCGATGCGTTGATAAAAGCCGGTGTCCGCCGGGTCGTTGCGGCGATGCAGGATCCGAATCCTAAAGTATCAGGCAGTGGATTGGAAAAACTTAAAGCGGCGGGAATTGAAGTCATCTGCGGCATCTTGCAGGAAGACGCGCAGGCGTTAAATCGCGGATTTATCAAGCGCATGACCGAAAACCGTCCCTTTGTGCGCAGCAAGCTGGCGATGAGTCTGGACGGGCGCACAGCGATGGCCTCAGGCGAAAGCAAATGGATTACCGGGGCTGAAGCCAGGGCCGATGTGCAGCGATTAAGAGCGGAAAGTTCGGCGATCTTAACCGGCATCAATACCGTATTGGCGGACGATCCGGCCTTGAATGCCAGAGTAGAAGAGCAGGTCTTGCAGCCGGTCAGGGTGGTGCTGGATACGCAGTTGAACATGCCGGTTACTGCCAACATGGCAAAGCTTCCGGGACGCAGCCTGATTTTAACCTGCGCAGAGGATCAGCAAAAACGACAAGCGCTGCAACAAGCGGGTTTTGAAGTCTATCAATTGCCCAGCAAAGGCGGGCGATTGGATTTGTACGCCGTGATGGATTTTTTAGCCGGGCAGCAAATCAATGAGCTGCTGGTTGAGGCCGGTTCCGTGTTGAATGGCGCGTTGCTGGATGAAGGTCTGGTTGATGAGTACATCATCTATATGGCACCCTGCATTTTGGGCGATCAGGGACGCGGATTGTTTAAAGTACCTGGATTGCAGAAAATGGCCGACAAAAAGAAGTTAAGGCTGCGCGATGTCAGGCAGGTCGGGCAGGATTTGAAATTAATTTATACACCATTGTAGGGCAACTGTAGGGCGACTTAAGTCGCCCTGGGCGAATGAATTCGCTCCTACACCAAATATACAGGGTATCGATGTTTACAGGCATAATCTTGGCAGTGGGCAAAATATCGGCTATCGAGCGGAAATCCGGTGATTGCCGCTTGACCGTAGCGACCGGAAAATTACCGCTGCACGATGTCGTGCTGGGCGACAGTATTGCGGTTAACGGCGTGTGTCTGACCGCAGTAGAGTTGGGAACCAATTATTTTTGCGCCGATGTCTCCAATGAAACCTTGTCCAGAACCATCTTGAAATCTACGACGGTCGGTACACCGGTCAATCTTGAACTGGCCTTAACGCCGTCCACCCGGCTGGGCGGGCACATCGTCAGCGGCCATGTCGATGGTATCGGCGCGGTAACGGAAAAGCAGGCTGATGGTCGGTCGTTCCGATTTAAATTTAAAGCGCCCGATAATTTGGCTAAATATATTGCCGAAAAAGGCTCTATTTGTATTAACGGTATCAGTTTGACCGTCAATGAAGTTGATGGTGCCGTGTTCAGTGTGAACATTGTGCCGCATACGCTGAAAGAGACCACCTTGGGCGATGCGGTGGTAGGCACCAAAGTCAACCTGGAAGTGGATTTGCTGGCTCGTTATCTGGAGCGGCTGATTAAGGGCGATGCGGCAGCTGAAAGTCACGTCGGCGTCACCGAAGAATTATTGCAAAAAAGCGGTTTTTTAGGCTAACAACCGTAGGGGCCGGGCTTGTCCCCGCCCTTTTATCCGAATATGTAATCAAGGGTAACTATTTAAGGGCAACCACAAGGGATTGCCCCTACAATCCAAAGGCAAAATGAATACCATCGAAGAAATTATAGAAGATTTACGCTTAGGCAAAATGGTCATCATCATGGATGACGAAGACCGCGAGAATGAAGGCGATCTGGTCATGGCGGCGGCATTCACCCGCCCGGAAGACGTGAATTTTATGGCGCGTTACGGCCGGGGCCTGATTTGTTTGACCCTGACCGGAGAGCGCTGTCAGCAATTACGTTTGCCGTTGATGGTCAATGAAAACAAGACCGCCCATTCGACCAATTTTACCGTGTCTATCGAGGCTGCAACCGGCGTAACCACCGGCATTTCAGCAGCCGACCGGGCGCGCACCATCCAATGTGCGGTAGCGGCGGATGCCAAGGCCGACGATTTGGTGCAGCCTGGACACATCTTCCCGTTAATGGCGCAATCCGGTGGCGTATTGAATCGTGCCGGGCATACTGAAGCGGGCTGCGATTTGGCCAGGCTGGCTGGCGTGGAACCGGCGGCGGTTATCGTCGAGATACTCAATGAAGACGGCTCGATGGCAAGGCGGCCTGATCTGGAAGTGTTTGCCGAGCAGCATGATCTTAAAATCGGCACGATAGCCGATTTGATCCATTACCGCATTCAGCATGAAAACACCTTGGAACGTATCAGCGAGTGCGCTTATCCGACCGAATTCGGCGATTTCAGGCTTTATGCTTATCAGGACAGGAATGACAATAATCTGCATCTGGCATTGGTGATGGGGCAGGTTGCCGGTGACGAACCGATCTTAGTTAGGGTTCATGCGCGGAACCTGCTGGATGATGTGTTTGCTTCCAAGCGTAGCGATTGCAGCGTTTCATTGCGCACGGCGATGCAAAAAATAGCCGAGGAAGGGCGCGGCGTGTTGGTGGTTATCCGGCAAAGCGAGGACAATAAGTCGCTGGCTGAATTGATCCACCATTACCAGTTGGAAGATAACGGCATCGTTAATCCAGTCCAGGCCGCAGGAGCGGTAGATTGGCGCACCACCGGCACCGGTGCCAGAATCCTGGCCGACTTGGGGGTGCACAAACTGAAGGTTTTAGGTACCCAGAAAAAGTATGTCGCGTTGTCCGGGTTTGATTTGGAAGTCGCCGAGCATGTGGGTTGAATAAATTCGCCACAGCAAGTTAAAAAATACGACTGCATGGATGCAGGAGGTAGAGCAACGCAGGAGCAGTTGCCGAGAACACGGATGACACAGATTAAACGGATAAACACTGATTAAAAGCATAGAATAACTTGCTCTCAGTATTAAAAATCCGTTTAAATCTGTCCAATCCGTGTCATCTGTGTTCCATTTTTCTATGAGATAAATGGTTGCAAAATTAAGCATTTATAGATTCACTATACAAGAGAAACATCATGTCAACACTAAAAACATTTGAAGGCAATTTGCTCGTTCAAGGCGGAAAATTCTGCATCGTAGCGTCACGATTTAACAGCTTCATCGTCGAACAATTGGAAGCCGGTGCGATAGACGCGTTGGTGCGCCACGGTGCCAATAAAGCGGATATTCATCTGGTTAAAGCTCCCGGTGCGTTTGAGCTGCCGATGGTGGTGCAACGCGTCGCGGCGGCGAAAAAATACGATGCGATTATCGCCTTGGGCGCGGTGATTCGCGGCGGCACACCTCATTTTGAATATGTCGCCGGTGAATGCGTTAAAGGCTTGGCGCAGGTTTCCCTGCAATATAATGTGCCTGTCAGTTTTGGCGTGTTAACCGTTGACAGTATTGAGCAGGCTATAGAACGTGCAGGCACTAAAGCCGGTAATAAAGGCGCGGAAGCGGCCATGTCGGCCATTGAAATGGTCAGTTTATTTAATAACCTGGAAAACTAATGAGTCAAGCTCGAACCAATGCCCGAAAAGCGGCTGTACAGGCATTGTATCAATGGCAGATGGCCGGTCAGGATCTTACTGAGATCGAACGGCAGTTTCTGGAAGAAGAGCGTTTAAAAGACGCTCAGAAAAGTTATTTTGTTGAGTTGTTTTACGGCGTACCTAAAAACCTGGATGCTATCGATCAGGCGCTGTCGGAATTTGTCGATCGTCCGGTCGATACGATAGACCCGGTCGAACGGGCGATTTTAAGAATCGGCGTGTACGAGTTATTGCACCGTCCGGATATGCCGTACAAGGTTGTTTTAAACGAAGGCATTAATCTTGCCAAATACTTCGGTGCGGACGGTAGCCATAAGTATGTTAACGGCATATTGGATAAGATCGCTCAGCAAAAAAGAGCGGTGGAAATTAAGGCGAAAGGTGAAAGGTGATTTATCGTCCCACGCTGGGGCGTTGCCGAATGTGTTTCTACGCTCCAGCGCTTGTTGTTATACACAAGTATTTCAAAGCACGTCATCCCGGCAGGGATTGCCAAGCATTCACATCCCTGTGCTCTCGGCAACTGCTCCTGGCGTTGCTCTACCTCGGCAACTGCTCCCTGCGTTGCTCTACCTCCTGCATCCTTGCAGTTGTCCTGCATTCATGCAGTCGTGGATCCCGGCAATCCCTGCCGGGATGACGGTGTCTCGCAGACACTTGTGTATAACGACGAGCGCTGGAGCGTGGGAACGATGTCTGTTTGTCTTTAGCCTATGTCGCTTTCCGAGTTCCCCCTGATCCAGCGCTTCTTCACCAAGCAGCGTATCACCAATCCAACAACGCGCTTGGGCATAGGCGATGACTGCGCGTTGCTGTCCATTCCCGACGGTTTCGAGCTTGCGGTGACCACCGACACCATGGTGGAAAACGTGCATTTTTTTGCCGGAGCCGACCCGGAACAGCTGGGCCACAAACTGCTGGCCGTCAATTTGAGCGATCTTGCCGCGATGGGTGCAAAACCAATTTCCGTGACATTGGCATTAACCCTGCCTAAGGTTGATGAAAGCTGGTTGACGGCTTTCGTCCACGGTTTTCTAAATTTGGCCGAGCGATATTCAGTCGATTTGATCGGTGGTGATACCACCTCCGGCCCGTTGACCTTGACCGTTCAGGCCATGGGTTTAGTCCCCAAAGGTCGGGCGCTGCTGCGTTCAACAGCACAGCCCGGCGACTTTATCTATATGACCGGCTGTTTGGGTGATGCTGGACTGGGATTAAAAATACATCAGGGTTATCACAGTGCGCATCCCGAAGCTGCTTTAACGCGGTTTAACCGGCCGGAGCCAGCTTGTGAAGCAGGGCAGGCCTTGATCGGTATTGCCCATGCCTGCATCGATTTATCGGACGGCTTGGCAGGCGATCTGGGGCATATTTTGGAGCAGAGCCAAGTTGGTGCATGTCTTGATTGGGACGCGTTGCCGCTGTCGCAAGCGGTGCGATCCTACATAAATGATACCGGCGATTGGTCTATGCCGCTGACTGCCGGGGACGACTACGAACTGTGTTTTACCGTAAGCCCGGAGCAGGCGGCGCAGTTGACTGTAGCGGCCACCAAAATCGGTATCATTGAATCCCAGCCGGGTTTGCGTTTGAATAAGTCGGGCAATATCCAACCACTAGAGGTAAAAGGTTTTGAGCATTTTTCTTAATACCCAGTTGGGTAAAAACAAACTGACACCCAAGCAGATACTGTCCGACCCCATCCTGTTTCTGGCTTTCGGTTTCGGCTCCGGTCTGGCAAAAAAAGCCCCCGGCACCTTCGGCACCTTGGCGGCGATTCCTGTTTACTGGCTGTTTGCGCAAACTCATTTATTCGTTTACAGCCTGTTGACGCTGATCGTCACCGTTGCCGGAATAGGGATCTGCGACATTGCCGCAAAAAAGCTCGATGAACATGATTTTGGCGGCATCGTCTGGGATGAGATTGCCGGTTATTTGATAACGATGTGGCTGATTCCCTTTTCCTGGCAGGCTATGGTGCTGGGCTTTATCCTGTTCAGGTTCTTCGATATACTCAAACCGTGGCCGATTAAATGGGTAGACCAGCAGGTACACGGCGGTCTGGGCATTATGCTCGATGATGTGCTGGCGGGCGTGTTTGCAGGTGGTTTGTTGTTTTGGGCTTCAAGCTATTTCCAGATAAGTGGGAAGTGGTGAGTGGGCGCGAATTTATTCGCGCCCACAACATTATTTAATCATAACTATTCTTCAGCTTAACTTAATGGCAGTGGGCTATACATAGGTAATTTATTCAGTCAACCATTAATCCTGCTTAAAAATCATTAAAGTAATATCATCATTAAAGGACTCGCTGCGGCGAAATTGCTTTAACTGTTCCAGCAACACTTCAATGATGGCCTGCGGGGGTTGCTGCGCATGTTGAACGAGAATATCACTGACGCGCTGTATGCCAAAAAACTCGCCATCGGCATTTTCCGCTTCGGTTATGCCATCGGTATAAAGAAGGATTAAATCACCTTTGGACAGCGTCGTTGTTTTCTCCTCAAAAATCACTTTTTTGTTTACACCCAGTATCAGCCCCTCAGCGTCCAGTTGCTTGCATTCACTTTGAAAAGACCTGAGTAACAGTGGCGGCGGGTGTCCTGCATTGGCAAAACTTAATTGTTGGTAGGTGATGTCATATTGCAGATAAAACAGCGTGATAAAGTAATCGGATTTGTCCAAATCCTCAAAAAGAAAATTATTGAGGATGGTCAGCGTTTCTGCGGGCGTACCGGAGCCGTTGGCTTGGGTTCGAATGGCGCTACGGGTTTCCACCATAAACAGGGCAGGGCCGATTGAATGGCCGGAAACATCGGCAATAATCATGTCCAGATGGTCTTCGTTACGGTAGAAATAATCAAAATAGTCGCCGCCAATTTGGTCGGCCGGCAGGCAATAACCCGTTACTTCAAAATGACTGGATTTAATCGGTGCCGAGGGCGACAGCGATGCCTGGATACGTTGGGCAATCTTGATTTCACTTTGGGCAATGGCCAGATTGACTTGCGCTTGACGAATTTGTGCTTCCGTAGCTTTTCGCGTTGTAATGTCTACGATGGTACTCAGTACCAGTGTTTCTTCATGGCTATCGATGAGGCTGAGGCCTATTTCAACGGGAAACTCAGCTCCGTTTTTGCGTAATCCGTAGAGCTCTCGACCCACTCCCATGGATCTGGACACTGGGGCGGCAAGGTACGCTTGGCGAAAATCAATATGCGCACTGCGAAAGCGCTCCGGCACTAATATTTCAACCGGTTGCCCAGTGAGTTCAGTGCGTAAGTAACCGAAAGACGTCTCTGTTTGCGCATTGACCATCTCAATCGTTCCTGACTCGTTTACCATAACAATCGCATAGGGAGCCGATTCCACCGCCTGTCGAAATCGATGCTCCAGGCGCTTACGCTCGGTAATGTCGTGTATGAAGCCGCTGAATATATACGCGTTACCCACTTTTAACGGGGAAAAGCTGAGTTCAACCGGAAATTCAGTGCCGTCGCGGCGAATGGCGGACTGCTCAATCAATTTATTTAATAACGGGCCAACGCCGGTGCGCAGGAATTGTTCCAAGCCCTGCCGATGTCCATCGCGTAACTGTGGAGGGATAATCAGCTGTTCAAGACGCTGGCCGATGGCTTCATCCTTAGTCCAACCGAACATTTTTTCGGCCGGTTGATTCCAGTCGTTAATAATGCCGTAAGAATCCATAAGCACGATGGCATCTAAGGAGCTTTCAATAATCAGTCTGGTGCGTTTTTCACTTTCAATAAGCGCATCCTGAAAATGCTGTCTGGCGGTAATATCCCGATCTACCCCACGCCATTTAAGCAGTTTCCCCTCGGCGTTGATAATGGGCAATCCGGTCGATTCGGTCAGTATTGACCGGCCGTCTTTATGCTGATAGTGAGCTAACAACGCATAAAAAGGCCGGTGGCTGGTCGCGTATTGCTGCTGGTCTGCTTTATCCTGGGGCGCTAAAAATTCGGTATAGTGCTTGCCGAGCACTTCATCCGGGCTATAGCCCAGTATTTGAGTAACCGCAGTGCTGCAATAACTGTAGTAACCATCGGGGTCTTGCTCCCATAGCCATTCGCCGGTCATTTCCGCCATCTGCCGAAAACGTTCTTCACTTTCGGCCAACGCCGATTCGGCGCTGAAATCTTCAACCGCTTGGTCTTGAATCAGTAAAACAACGTTGGTTTCATCGGGCGTTAGCTTGGATAAAACAGATAGCGATATGAATGCCTGGATTTTGTTATTGGCTTTGGTGACTATTTCCCCCGTGAAGCTTTGGCTTATGTTTTTATCCGCCACATTGGCTAATGCCGCCTGCCATAACGCTTTGTCGTTTCCGGCAGCGTAGATGATGTCAACAGGTTTGCCAATCAGCTCTTCCTCGCTATAGCCTAAAAAGGTGGCGACGGATGGAGTAAGATATTTAATGCGCGGCGTAGAGTCTTGTGGGCGTATCAGCTCAATGATAATGATTTGGGCTGGCTGATGCATGTTTTTCAGCTTGCAGGATGTGAGGGCGAAAGCGCTTCGTTTGCGATGGATACAGTGCACCCTACAAGTTGATGCATGATCGCGGCGGGGGCTAAGTGGGTAAAATTAAACAAGCTCATCGTTCGTTCATCTGAATCGCCATCAATAATAAATGCAGAATGTTTATTCTGGGTAAGCCCAGCTTCCGTTCGATGATAAAAAACTCAACATCATTTAGCAATCTATATTTACTGCGGCTGTCATTCGGAAGGCTTATTCGGTGGACTTGTTTTTAGGTGATGATACGGATTGATGGCAGTTGGTTTTGACCTCAATATAGGAGTATCAATCACCTCTGGAGCAATCGTTATGGCAGACAAAACCGCCCGTCATCAAGTTCGTTACGAAAGAAACGACATTGATGCTGTGTTTAAGAAAGCGCCGGTTTTTTTTAATCAGTTACAGCCGGTTAAAATTATCAATATCAGCAAGCAGGGCATTGCCATCTGTAGTCATCAGGCGTTAAAAACAAACAACCGTCTTGAAATAAGGCTGTGTTTTGTAAAGGGTGAACGCTTTTCTTTGAATGGGCAGGTTGTGCATACGTTCGATAAACAAAGCAATGCCCAGTATGATGAGTTTGTAGAATTGTTTTTTGAGGGAGCTGCGCCGCCTGTCCCGTTGCCTTTTAAATACGGCATCCATTTTGAGCAACAAAATTCTCAGTTTAGGGATTATCTGGTGGAGTCCGGTTGTAAAAACGGCTTTGAAATTCAGCGTTGCGATAAGTCGCGCTGGCGGCGACGCATTTATCAACGGTAACTCGACGCTGTTTTATTAATAGAACACGGATGACACGGATTAGGCGGGTTTAAACGGAAATTTTTACACCCTCAATATAATAGTTTTTAAATCAGTGATTATCTGTCTCATCCGTGTCATCTGCGTTCCATTTCTCTGTATACCAAATAGATGCTTTTATTTTTTATTGTTCAACAATGACTTCAGGTCGGCAAAGGGGTTGTGCGTGGAAACAGGCGCAGCGGTTTTGCCCGTTTTTGCGCCGTCAAAGCGGGTTTCTTCGTATCTTGAATGTTCATTATCATGGCAATAAATGCATAATAATTCCCAGTTGCTGCCGTCGGACGGGTTATCGTCGTGATTATGGTTTTTATGATGCACGGTCAATTCGGTCAGGCTTTTATGGTCGAATTCGCGTGTGCATCGACCGCATACCCAAGGGTATAACTTAAGCGCTTGGCCGCGATAGGACTGCTCCCTGAGTTCCTGGTTGCGTCGCGCATCGGTTACGATTTGATCGAGCTTGTTTCTGTCGGGTTGAGTTTTTTTGATGGTCATATCAGTATCTTCAGCAATGCGTACGGTTAAATTCTAACAGAAAAATAACTATTAATCGTAGTTGGTATTCGCCGGATAGCTTAATCAACGCAACCGATTTTCGCTTGCCGCATCATAAATAGCGGTTTCCTGTGCCAGCTCGCCGACTTTGCCATGAACGATGAAAATATCGGCATCGGTGAAGGTTTTTAGCAGCTTTCTCGATTCTTTGATCGCGGGCCGGGTCGTGGGGTTGGCGCTGGTGGAGACTAAAGGGCTGCCGAATTGGGCGCATAAATCGCGGGCTATCGGGTGGTTGGTTACTCTGACGGCCAGTGATGTGTGTTCGCCGGTCAGCCATTTTGGTACCCAGGGCTGGGCTGGAATAACCCAGGTGACAGGGCCGGGCCAAGTGGGCGTGATGCGGTCGATGATGGTTGGGTCTAAAACCAGATAGGGGCGCAGTTGATCTAAAGATGAGGCAATAAGTATCAGACCTTTTTCTACCGGGCGTTGCTTGATGTCGAGCAGGGTCATCACCGCAGCTTCGTTGAGCGGGTCGCAGCCTAAGCCGTAGACGGCTTCTGTGGGGTAAGCAATCACCGCTCCGGCTTTGAGATGACGGACGGCGGTTTTTATTTTGAAGGGGGAGTGATAGGGCAATTTCATCCCACCCAGTTTTCCAACAACAATCCCGGCACACGCTCAAATTCGCGCAGATTGTTGCTGACTAATGTCAGCCCTTGGCTGCGGGCTTGGGCGGCAATATGTAGGTCATTTACGCCAATAGTCTGACCGGTTTTCTCTAATGCGGCGCGAATACTGCCGTAATGGTAAGCAGCCGTATCGCCATAAGGTAGCGTTATCAGGCGGCTGCAAAAATCTTCAACCACCTCCAGATTGCGGGCAGGGAGTTGACTTTTTTCAGCCCCATGTATCAGCTCGGCAAGGGTGATTGCAGATATAGCCATTCGATTATGCTGTTTATTGAACATCGCCAGCACTTCAATAGGGCGTTGTTTGATCACATAAATGACAATATTGGTATCGAGCAAATATTTCAACATCTGAAAAACGGCGTTTACAGGCTGTCGCGTTCGCTTTGTTGCTGGCTGGCCCGTTCGCTCATGAAATCCTCACTAACAGAGGTATCGCTCAAGAAGAAGCTGTCCCAGGTCGATTCTGCGGGGGCAATGACACGCTCTACACCGACGACTCGCACATTAACTTTTTTTACGGAATCGGGAAAGCGCATTTCGGCTGGCAGGCGAACGGCCTGACTGCGGTTATTGGTGAATACGGTACTGGTTGTCATGCGTTACTCCGTGTTGCTATATACGCTAACTATATCCCTGGCGAACAATTAGAGTCAAACAGTTTTCGGCAATCCAGCTAGGGCGAATAAATTCGCCCTTACAAAGCGCCCGGCTCTTTTGGCCCCTGCACATCCGCCGGATCGCCTTCGTACGGCGTTGCGTATTTGCAGTCTTTTTGCGGACAAACCTTTTCCACGCCGCGTCGTTTGGTTTCTTTGACGGTCAATATAGGCCATGCGCATTCCGGGCAGCTTTCTTTGATCGGCGCGTTCCATAATGCGTAATCGCATTTCGGGTATTCCGAGCAGGAATAGAATATTTTGCTGTTTCGCGATTTGCGTTTGAGGATGCTGCCTTTTTTGCATTGCGGGCATTCGACGCCGGTGTCCGTCGGTTTTTCCAAAGGCTCGATATGCTTGCATTTGGGGTAACCGCTGCAACCGATAAATTTGCCGTAGCGTCCGGCCTTGATGACCAAAGGCGACTCGCATTTAGGGCAGGTTCTGCCTTCTACAATTTCGGGCTCGTCGGCAGCGCCAGCGTCGTCGTTCAGGTTCCGGGTATAGGAGCATTCAGGATAATGGGTGCAGCCGATAAACCGGCCATTCCGGCCCAAACGAATCGACAGCGGACTGCCGCAATCGGGACATTTTTCGTCGATGGCTTCCTGGGTGACGTCTTTGCGCTGGACGCTTTCTTCTTTTTCGTGAATCAGGGCGGTGAAAGGTTGCCAGAAATCGCGCATTAACGGAATCCAGTCTTTCTCTCCCCGCGACACCGCATCCAGTTCATCTTCCAGGTTGGCGGTAAAGTCGTAATCGACGTATTTGGTGAAATGTTCGGTCAGGAACTTGTTGACGATGCGGCCGACATCGGTCGGGTAGAAGCGTTTGCTGTCCAGCGTGACGTATTCGCGGTTTTGCAGGGTCGAAATAATCGACGCATAGGTCGATGGCCTGCCGATACCGTGTTCTTCAAGGGATTTTACCAGACTGGCCTCGCCGTAGCGTGGCGGCGGCTCGGTGAAATGCTGTGCGGCATTGATGTCGTTAAGCTGAACCGGGCGGCCTTCTTCCATCGGCGGCAGAAAGCTTTCCTTGTCGTCGCTCTCGTTGCTGTCATCTTTTCCTTCCAGATAAGCGGCCATGAATCCGGGTGATGCTATCGTGGAGCCCGTCGCTCTGAATACGTGCTTGCCGTCGGCGCAAGTCAGGTCGACGCCGACCACATTGAGCGTGGCATGAATCATCTGGCAGGCGATGGTGCGCTTCCAGATCAGTTCGTAGAGTTTGAACTGTTCGATACTCAGCTGGTTTTTTATCTGGCTGGGCAAATACCGAGGGTTGGTTGGGCGTATCGCTTCGTGCGCTTCCTGGGCATTTTTCGATTTGGTTTTAAATAGTCTGGGTTCTTTAGGCACATTTGCAGCGCCGTAGTTTTCGGCAATCAGGGCGCGGATTTCTTCGACAGCGTCAACCGACAGGTTAACCGAGTCGGTACGCATATAGGTGATCAAACCGGCGGTTTCGCCGCCTATGTCGATGCCTTCATAGAGTTGCTGGGCAACGATCATGGTGCGTTTGGTGGTGAAATTCAGTTTGCGCGAGGCTTCCTGTTGCAGCGTCGAGGTGATAAAGGGCGGGGCAGGGTTGCGTTTTTGCTGTTTCTTCTCCAGCTTGGCAACCATTAATTGGCCGTCAGCCGCATCCAGCAAGGTTTGCTTGGTTTTTTCCGCCAGCGCTTCATCGGTAATGCTAAATTGGCTGATTTTTTCGCCGTCAAACTGGGTTAGCTTGGCTTTGAAGGCTTGGGCGTGCGCGGTCAATGCAGCATCAATCGTCCAGTATTCGCGGGATTTAAATGCCTCGATTTCCAGTTCACGCTCGACGATCATGCGCAGGGCGGGGCTTTGTACGCGGCCTGCCGACAGACCACGGCGGATTTTTTTCCATAACAGCGGCGACAGGTTAAAGCCGACCAGATAATCCAAAGCCCGGCGCGCCTGTTGGGCGTTGACCAGATTGATCGCGACTTTTTCCGGGTTGGCAATCGCTTCGGTGACGGCTTTTTTGGTGATTTCATGGAATACGACCCGATGCACCGGCTTGTCTTTGAGCAGCTTTTTTTCTTTCAGCAGTTCGAGCAAATGCCAGGAAATGGCTTCTCCTTCCCTATCAGGGTCAGTCGCCAGATATAAGGTGTCTGCGGTCTTAAGGGCTTTGGCGATAGCTTGCACATGTTTTTGGTTGCGATCGATGACTTCATATTTCATCGCAAAGTCGTTGTTCGGATCGACTGCGCCTTCTTTGGGGATCAGGTCGCGCACATGGCCGTACGAGGCCAAAACGTGAAAGTCCTTGCCCAAATATTTTTCGATGGTTTTGGCTTTTGCAGGCGATTCTACAATGACGAGATTCTTGCTCATTTATTCTTAAAAAGAGGTGAAAGGTTCAAAGGAAGGTGAAAGGTGAAAGGTATGTATTTTGAACCTTGAACCTTGAACCTTTTACCTTAAGTTAATGCAAATACGATGGAATAAGGTCATAGACAATATCTTCCATTCTGGAAAATGCGATTTCTTCATCCGGTTGGCTGAGCAATACCATCAGCACAATCCATTTTAATTTTTCCATCGAGATTTCTTCATTTTCCAGCGCCATGGCCCGGTCGATCACGATTTCCCGGTTGGCTGAACTGAGGATGCCGCTGTTTTCCAGGAACATGATCAGATTGCGGCATTCAAGATCCAGTCTGGTTTTTTCTTGGCTGCAAAAAATGCGGAATACCGGCGTTGCCGATGTTTTAATCGCCCGTTGCAGGCTGAGCGATTCCAGCCAGTCGAACGCTTTATTGACTTCGATTTGCTCGAAGCCCGCTTCCAGCAATTCCGTTCTGACGACATCGCTGTCTGGAAGGATTTCAATTTCATCTTCCATATAGTTTTCGAATAAGTACATCAGGACATCAAAAATATTTTCTTTCATAAGCTCTTGGTTGATTATTTGATTCGAGTATAACAGCCGCCGGGGCTTGATTCTATGTAACCTTGCAGTTCCAGAATCAGTAACATGGACGAAATAACTTCGACGGATTCGTTGGCATTTTCAACCAGGGTATCGATGGAAGTTGGACTAAACATGACAAGATTCAATAATGTTTGCTGCTCCAGGTCAAGTGTTGATTGCATTGTTAACGGGGCCAAATCCTCATCTTGTTGATAGTATTGACTTAGTTCCTCAAGAATATCTTGGGTAGTTTCGACAAGTTTTGCGCCTTCGCGGATTAGCGCGTTGCAACCTCGGGCCAACGGGTTATGAATGGAGCCGGGAATGGCGAAGACTTCGCGGTTTTGTTCCAGCGCCATCCGTGCAGTAATTAGCGATCCGCTTTGTTTGGCGGCTTCAACTACCAACAGCCCTTGACACAAGCCGCTGATAATGCGGTTGCGCCGGGGAAAATGGTTGGCTTTGGCGGTGGTGCCGGGCGGAAATTCCGAGATCATCGCGCCGGTATTGACGATTTCAGTGGCCAGGTCTTTATGCCGGGCCGGATAGACGCGATCCAGTCCGGTTCCGGCTACTGCAATGGTATAACCTTGAGCCTTTAATGCGCCCAGATGGCTGGCGGCATCAATGCCCAAGGCCAGCCCACTGGTGATCGTAAAGCCGCAATGGCTTAGGGTTTTGGCAAAGTTAAAGGCGATGTCCAGGCCTGAAGTCGACGGGTTGCGGCTGCCCACGATGGCGATTTGCGGCAACGATAACAGTTCGGGGCTGCCGCGTACAAATAAAAGCGGCGGGGGATCGGCGATTTCCTTTAATTGCGCGGGATAGTTTGCGTCATTGAGGGTGATAACCGTGTTATTGGTTTGACTCAGCCAGTCCAGATCGTAGTCGATCAGCGTCCAGTCAGGATTTTTGATCGCATTGACGATGTCGCTTTTTAATCCCAGGGCGTTCAGTGCGGAAGACGATTCTGCAAACAACTGTGCCGGGGTATGGCTTTCAAGCAGGCGGAGAAA
>CAMAUL010000070.1 GCA_945861405.1 Candidatus Methylobacter oryzae
CAAATAATCCTGAACACACGGCGGCAAGATGTAGGGGGTATCCCGATCAATCAGGATGAATTGGGTAGCCATTTTTGTTTTTGATTCCGTGTTTCGGTGGGGCTATTTTAACACTTTTTGCACTGCAAAATCCGACAGTCTCCTAGTCAGAATTGATAATTACATCGAAGCTACCCCAGAAATATTGTCTTGTGTGGTGGCTGCCGATCAATACAGACAAGAAACGTCGCCTTTTTCCCAATATCCGACTTATGTTAAAACTAAAAGCAATGTCGAGATACAAACCATAACAGAAGAGGAGATCATAACTCCGCAAACCGTCGATATTGAGGAAATTATGGGTGAGAACAACCGCCTTACTCGGGAGAACGACTTCCTGAAAGAAAAGCTGGCGAAGCTAACCTCGACAAATTTTAGCAAGGATCAAACGATGACTAACCAGTAGATTGGCTGTATTTTTTTTACAACCCAACGCAAAAGGGGTAGCTAAGCCGAAAGGTACGCTTAGCGTACCCTAGGTGATTCAGACGACGCTATAAGGCAATTCGGCTGGTTTAAATGCCCCGGTGTTGAAATATCCCTACTTCCAAATGCTGACTATATTGGTAAAGTCATCCGTCCAAGGCTTCATGTCGAAATATAACGGCATTTTTTGCCATTTTCCGAGTTGGCTTAGGCGTAGCGGCTCCAGCGTTTCGGACTGTTTTGCCATGACCACCCAGTCGGTCGCAACCACCAGTGGGATGTCCTGTTGCGGTTTGAATTCCTGAATCAGCGAGGCCAAGTGCAGGGCTTCCGCATTAATCGACAGTACTTTTTTCAGCGCCAAATGGCGGTTGGTCATGTGGAATGCCAGGATGCCGCCGGGTTTGAGTTTTTTGAAATAAAGCTCCAGCGCTTCCTTGGTCAGCAGGTGGGTTGGCACCGAATCGGAACTGAACGCGTCCATGACTAATAAATCAAAGTGCTGATCCGGCTCTTTCTCCAGCGATAAGCGGGCATCGCCGACGCGCATCGCGGCGTTGGGCGCACATTGGCTCAGATAGCTGAAATAGGCGGGGTTGCTGGCAATTTCTACGACCAACGGGTCGATTTCGTAAAGCGTCCAGTGTTGTTGGTCTTTGGCGTAACAGGCTAAGGCTCCCGCGCCCAATCCGACTACGCCGATATTCCAGGCTTGATCGTTATTGTCGTATTCCTTAAACAATTGTCCCATAGGCCCCGGACGGCTGTAATAGGTGAGCGGTATTTTGCTTAAGTTTGCTGCCAGACGTTGTGCGCCATGCTTGGTGGTGCCGTGGAATAGTTCATGATAGCTTTCTGGCTGGCCTTGTTCATCGGTCAGCATGGCTTCGCGCACGGCAAGGACGCCAAAAAAGGTGCGTTCCTGATACAGGGTATGCGATGACAGGCTATGCACTCCGAGCGCAAGGAATATGATCGCGCCGGTCATTAACGCATAGCCGACGGGGCGCGTCCTGAACAGATAAGTCAGCAAGGTTAAGCCTATCAGGCTGATGACAATAATGTCGAAATACTGGAGTAAATCGTCGATAGTGGCGTGGAGAATAATCCCGGCAATGACCAGTAGGGCAGGGGCTATTATTTGCGGTAGGGGGTGACTCATCCGCCCTGGGCGCAACAGTAAGGCCGCAATAATCATGATCGGATATTCGTAAACGGCATTGAATACAAACGGCGCAACAAAGGTGTTGAACATGCCGCCTAACATGCCCGCAAAGGACATGATCAAATAGAAGGTGGTTAAATGCCGGGTATGCGGTCTTAATTTTGCCAGTTCGCCGTGGCAAACCATGACCGCAAAGAAAAAGGCGATCAGGTGCAATATCAAATAGGCCCAATAAGGCAGATCCGCCGGATTAATGAACGCGTAAGCGATAAACGGTAATAGGAATATCGGTTGCAGCCTGACCATCAGCGGATGTATTTTGTCGTTCCATTTGGAGAAAACGATCACAAAAGACAGTAAATACAGCGTTAGCGGGATGATCCATAGCAACGGCACCGAGGCTATATCGGTGCTGATGAAGTTGGTCATGCCCAGCAGTAGGCTGGATGGCACAAAAGCCAGCGCCAGCCAGTGCAATTTGGTGGCAAGGCTGAGGTTATTTTCGTTGGTAACTGGTGTTGCATCGTGTAGGGGCGAATTCATTCGCCCAGGGCGAATGAATTCGCCCCTACAATTTTTCCATAGCACATAAGCGCAACCGGCTATCAGCAGGCAAAGCAGCAGATAGCCGACGCTCCAATAGCTTTTCTGGCTTGCAAGCCCGATGTTGGGTTCAAGCAGGAACGGGTAACTCAGCAGCGCAATCAGGCTGCCGGTGTTACTGGCCGCATAAAGATAATAAGGGTCATGGCTGGTATGGTGGCCGACATGGGCGAACCATTTTTGAATCAGCGGCGCGGTGGTGGACACCACGAAAAAAGGTAGGCCGATAGCCAGAAATAAAGTCCACAGCAGCCAGAAGGTAGGGTTGCTGTCTGTCGGCGGGACGGTGTTTTCGGGCAAGGCTAACGGCAGCGCTAAAAAGCTGATCAGTATCAGCGCCGCATGGACCAATATTTGGCGCTGCTGGCTGTGGCGCGTAGACAGATAGTGTGCATAAAGATAGCCCAGGAACAAGATGCTCTGGTAAAACACCATGCAGGTGTTCCAGACTGCGGGCGATCCGCCCAGCAAAGGTAATAAAATCTTCCCGAACAGCGGTTGCAGCACAAACATCAGCGACGCACTGGTAAACAAGGTCGCGGCAAACAGGAAGATCAGGGATAAATTGCGGTCAGGTGCGGCTTCTGGATGGTGGCTCATTATTTTTATAGGTAGCCTTGGCGGCTTTTAATTTTTAGTGCGCTAATGATAAAGCATTTGTTGCTTTATGGGGCAGTTGAAAATAACGCGGAGTTAAAAAAAGGCGGAATGACCGCCTTTTAAAAACCGGAATTTAATCGCCTGAGTTGTTATAGCGATCCAAAATAAGCCGCTAAAGCTTTAAAATCCGCTTCGGGCAGGTTGGCGATAATGGCTTGCATCGGCCCGCTTTTACGTGAACCTTCTTTGAAGGCTTTTAACTGTTGCACAAGGTATTCGGGATGTTGCCCTGCAAGCCGTGGAAATTGGCCGTTGCCTTGAGCGGTGGCGCCATGACAGCCGAGGCACATACCGGCTTTGGCTTCGCCTGATTTGGCTAATGCAGGATCGGCGCTGCTGGTCTTGACGGGTTTCTGGCTGGAAAAATAAGCGGCAAGGTTAGTAATGTCTTCATTGCTCAGGTTGGCCGTCATTGAATTCATCATCACATTGATGCGGTCTCCCGCCTTGAATGCTTTAAGCTGATTAGCCAAATAGGTTGATTGTTGCGCTGCCAGGTTGGGCCATTGTGCATTGCTGCTATTGCCTTTTTGACCATGACAGTTGGCGCAAGGCTCTGATTTTTGTTCACCGGCCCCACTATCGGCTGCCGAAACCGGCGCTGTTAAAAAAACGGCCAGGAAGAAGGGCAAGATAAGGATTTGTTGTAGTGAGTTCATGATTCACCTCGTAGGATAGAGTTAGACTATCTGGGGCTATTTAGCGGGCAGGAGTCTGCCTTTTAGATAGAAGGCTTCACTATACAACTAAAAGGATTCACTGATAACAAAAAGTTAAAGGCGTGGCCGGGGAATTAAAATAACTAGCCTGTTTTCGAAAATCGGGAGTAAGTTTAGGTGATTTAGGCGGGATAAAAATTTAGGTTACGCTTGGAGTGCAAGCTTTGCTTGTGCTTGCAGGCGAAGCCTGCACTCCTGTTGCATACGATGAATTAGCCGCTACTTTACGATGCGTAAAGTGGGTTTGGCAGTCGGTTTTTTTGCCGGCGGTGGCGGTTCGTCGTTATCGCTGTCTTCCTGATCGAAGATCATGCCTTTGCCGTTTTCTTTGGCGTAGATTGCCAGCACTGCGGTTATCGGTGTGGCAATGTGCATGGGTTTTCCGCTAAAACGGGCATTAAACTCAATTTCATCGTTACCTAGAGAAAGCCCCTGTATAGCTTCCGGCCTGATATTTAAAACGATTTTACCGTCTTCAATAAATTCTGTCGGTAAAACAGCGCGGGTATCTTCTGCATCCACGAGCAGATGCGGAGTCAGGTTGTTATCGATTATCCATTCGTAAATTGAACGGATTAAATAGGGCTTTAGGGAGGTCATTTTACAAAGGCTTATTTTTAAACATCGATCATTTCTTTTTCAGCTTCGCTCAGACTGCGCTTGAATGCGGCTCTGTTGAAGATGCGTTGGGCATAATTGGTGATGGCTTCATTCGGTGTTGCTACATCAATGCCTATGCTGGGCAGACGCCATAATAAGGGTGCGATTACGCAATCGATCAGCGAGAATTCATCGCTCATAAAATAAGGTCGGGCGGCAAAAATAGGCTCGGCAGACAAGATGCTTTCCCTGAGCATTTTTTTGGCGCGGGCGGATTTTTTCTCGCCGGAAAATAAAATTTCGTCCAGCAACTGATACCAGTCCTGATCGATACGTTTGATCAGCATTCTGGCATTGGCCCGTGAAACCGGATCCATTTGGTGTAAAGGCGGATGCGGGAAGCGTTCGTCGAGATATTCCATGATGATGCGCGAGTCATAAAGAACCAGGTCGCGTTCAATCAGTGTCGGTGACGTGCCGTTGGGATTAAGCTCAAGTAAGTCTTCAGGCGGGTCAGTTGGATCATAATATTCTATGTCCGCGACCACCCCTTTCTCGTGTAAAACAAAGCGTGCGCAATGGCTCATCGCGCAGGTTGGAGATGAGAAAAGCGTCATTACAGATTTACGGGTAATATGTGTCACGAATAACAACCTCTTTAAGACGTGTGGGGAGGTAAAAAAGGATATTATAACAGGTTGGCGATGTTTTTATTTACAGTTGTTAGCGTAGGTTGGGTTACAGCTAGCACCTTACTCAACCTACATTCCCGCTCCCAAGAATTAATGGATGTCTTTCCAGTATTCCTTTTTCAGCAGATACGCCACAACTAAAAACATCAAAATGAAGAATATTACGTATTTTCCGATACGCTGTCTTTCAAGCTGTACTGGCTCGCCGACGTACACCAGGAAATTAACCAAGTCATTGACGAAAATATCAAACTCTCCCGTGGACAAGGTACCCGGTTCTTTAATAATTAACTTGATATATTCATCATCCCATATATTTTTTTTATGTTCCGCGTGCTGTTCACCTTGCAATTGCCAAAGCGGGTTAGGCATAGCGGTGTCCTTGAAAATCAGGTTGTTTACCCCTCTAGGACTTTTTGGATCAACATAGTAACTTTTTAAATAACTGTACAGCCAATCCGCACCACGCGATCTGGCAATTAAAGATAAATCGGGCGGCTGGGTGCCGAACCATTTTTCTGCATCATGCGCATTCATGGCGCTATGCAATTGGTCGTAGATGTTGGCTCCTTCCGGGGCAATGTCTTTCAACACCTGTTTAGGGTCGGCACCGACATCAAGGGCAATACGCAAGTAACGGATATGCTTGATTGAATGGCAGCCAAGACAATAAGTGACGAAGTGTTTCGCCCCCCGTTGCAATGAAGCATTATTGGAAAGATCAATATTCGCTTCTTGCAGCTCAATGCCTTCCGAGGCGGCAACCCCAAAAGACAGTAATAACAATAAAAGCAATGCTATTAAATTTTTCATATTAATCCAGACTCCCTATTGCATTTTTCACTAACCGACTGATAAGGTTTTTTATGCCTTCGGGATTAGGGCTTCTGGTAAAAGAAGAGCCTTTAAAAGCAGTATGACCAATTTCAGTAGAGGCTGGTTTTAATATGGTGATTTCCTCAATTAACGCGGGCAATTGCTCCTCAAGACTATGTACTGTGGTTAAGCTTTTCGGCACAGGCTTGGTTTTTTCCCAGCGGGTATACAGAGGCATCAACAGGAAGAAACCGAAATAAATTGCGGTAAAGATTCGCGCAAATATTGTTGCTGTAGGCGTCGCAGGTTGCGTACCCAAATAACCCAGCACCAGGAAGCTGATCACAAACAGCATCAAAGCCTTTTTGTAGATACCGCCGCGATAACGGATTGATTTGACCGGACTGCGATCCAGCCAGGGCAACAGGAACAACACAACTATAGCGCCGCCCATGCCGATAACCCCGGCAAATTTGTCGGGAATCGCCCTTAAAATGGCATAGAAAGGCGTGAAATACCAGACCGGGGCGATGTGCTCCGGGGTTTTCATCGGGTCGGCCGGGATGAAATTGGCGTGTTCGAGAAAATAACCGCCCATTTCCGGCATATAGAAAATAACCGTGGCGAAAAATAGCATAAACACGCCTACTCCGACCAGATCTTTGACGGTGTAATAGGGGTGAAACGGAATGCCGTCCACTGGATGCCCCCAAGGGTCTAGGGAATCCTTGATTTCAATGCCGTCAGGGTTGTTGGAACCCACTTCATGCAAAGCCACGATATGCAGGAATACCAGCATCACCAAAGCCAGCGGCACCGCAATCACATGAAAAGCGAAGAACCGGTTCAAGGTCGCATCGGAAACCACATAATCGCCTCTGAGCCAGAGCGACAAATCGTCGCCGATCACAGGAATGGCGCTGAACAGTGAGATAATAACCTGAGCGCCCCAATAGGACATTTGGCCCCAAGGCAGCAAATAGCCCATGAACGCTTCGGCCATCAGGGCGACGAACAACAACATGCCGAAAATCCAGATCAGTTCGCGGGGATGTTTGAACGAACCGTAAAGCAGTCCTCGGAACATGTGCAGGTAAACGACAATAAAAAACGCCGATGAACCGGTCGAGTGCATGTAGCGTATCAGCCAGCCCCAGTTCACGTCGCGCATGATGTACTCTACCGAATCGAACGCCAGCTTGGCATCCGGTTTGTAGTTCATCGTCAAAAATATACCGGTCAGGATCTGGTTAACAAGCACCAGCAAAGCCAGTGAACCGAAGAAATACCAGAAATTGAAGTTTTTCGGCGCGTAATAATGCGCCATGTGTTCATTCCACAGCTTGGTCAGCGGAAACCGCGCCAAAAACCATTCGTTACATTCAGTTATGCGGCTAGGTTTCATGCGCTTGCTTCCTCTGGAGATTCACCAATAATCAGTTGGGTATCGGTAATATAACGGTAAGGGGGGATTTCCAGGTTGGTCGGTGCCGGTACGCCGCGATAAACGCGACCGGCCAAGTCAAACCAGGAGCCATGGCATGGACAGAAAAATCCGCCTTTCCACTTGTCGCCAAGATCGGGGGGAGCTACTTCAGGGCGGAACGTCGGTGAGCAGCCCAAGTGGGTGCATAAACCCACGGCAACAAAAACTTCCGGTTTTATGGAACGAATCGGGTTTTTGCTGGACTCGGGTTGCAGGGATTCTTCAGAAAATGGGTCTCTGAGCTCAGGATCCAGCGTTGCCAGCGTTTCAAGAACCTGAGGAGTTCTGTTAAGTATCCAGACCGGTTTGCCCCGCCACGCGACTCTGATTAATTGGCCGGATTCCATCTTGCTGATGTCGACTTCAACAGGCGCACCGGCGGCCATAGCCTTGGCGCTGGGCTGCATTTGAGCAAGAAAAGGAACAGCCAAATAACCTGTGCCGACTGCGCCAACTACGGTCAAGGCCGTAGTTAAAAACTGGCGTTTGGACTGATCGACGCCTTTAATATTCATTATAGAACTCTCCTGATTAAGTCTGCGCTTCTTAAGGGCGCATTATTTTCTAGCGCCAATATACCATTAGAGCTTATAAGATTTGAAGTGCTTATGCCGTCGGTTTTGGATTTTGTTCGTTATTAAAAATAGTTTGATGCGATACGCAAGGCACAAGCCTATGATATTCCGGCATATTGTTGTGTTGTTGAACAAGGATGACGCTGTTAATTTTTTTGTATAAAGGATGTGTATTTGATGGTCTGATAAGGTGATTAGCTTTCGACTAGGCTTTTTATCAATGCGGCAAGAAAGGCTGCATTTTCTTCCGGCTTGCCGATGGTGACCCTAAGGCAATCGGCAAGCAAGCCGCCTTGGGGGCTAAGGTTCTTGATTAAAACGCCTTGTTGTTTTATCGACGCGAAGATGTCGTTGGCCCGGTTTTCGGGTGTTTTAAACAGGATAAAATTGGCCGCGCTGGGATAGGCTTTAATGCCGTCCAGCTCATTAAGCCGGTTGAAGACAGTCATCCGTTCGGCGCAAATCTGTTGCGTTTGACGGTCGAACAAGGCTTTGTTGGATAGCGCAAAGTCGGCGCTGATCTGGGTCAGGCTGTTGATATTGTAGGGTAGGCGGATTTTATGCAGTTGTTCGATGATGTCAGGATTGCCTGCAATATAGCCAAGGCGCAATCCTGCCAGCCCCAGTTTCGATACGGTGCGCATCACTAGCAGGTTGTCGTATTGGCCCAAGCTGTCGATAAAACTGGCATCGGCAAAAGGCGCGTAGGCTTCGTCTATCACCACCAAGCCCTTGGCGGTTTTTATGATGTCCCGAATCGACGTTTCGGAAAATAAATTTCCGGTAGGATTGTTAGGGTAGGCCAGGAAAATGACTGAAGGCTGGTGCAGTTCTATTGCAGCCAGTATCGCTGGTAAATCCAGGTCAAAGCTGTCCTCAAGTAACGGGATGCTGTGATAATTTAGTCCCAGGCATAAGCTCAGCTGTTTATACATCACAAAGCCTGGATCCGGTGCCAAAACAGAGGCATTGGAAGGCAGCGCCATCAACAGCAATTGAATGATTTCATCGGAACCGTTGCCCAGCAGCACATCGAACTGATCTGGTATTTGATTCAGGCGTTTGATCGTTGCCGTCAGTGCTTTGGCTTCAGGGTCTGGATAACGGTTCAGCGGGCAGTCTTTCAGTGCTTCCAGCCAGAGTGTCTTGATGTCTTCAGGCCAGCTGTAGGGGTTTTCCATCGCATCCAGTTTGATCAAACCGGTGGCATCGGCCACTTTATAGGCGGACATCGCCAGGACTTCTTTGCGGAAAATGGAGGAAATTAGATTGGATTGGGTCATATTCAAATTTTAAGACTGTAAGGGCGACTTCGCTCAAGGCAGCTATTTTTGGCAATTGCCCTGGACATATAAGGAATGGCGTTAAGTTAAGCGATTCATTTTACATGAGAAATAAATTGCTGGAGTGCAAGCTTTGCTTGCATTAGCAGGCGGAGCCTGCACTCCAAATGTCGAAGGCCTTCCTTAACTTAACGGCATTGGGCATAAAGGGCGACCTGCCGGTCGCCCCTACGGTTTAATCCTGAATTCCGCAGACCGCGCATGGGCGGTCAGGCTTTCGCCGCGCGCCAATATCGATGCGGTTTTGCCCAGCGTATCCGCGCCCGCTTCCGAACAGTTGATCAGACTGGTGCGTTTTTGGAAATCGTAAACGCCCAATGGCGATGAAAAACGCGCAGTGCTGGAGGTCGGCAACACATGATTGGGGCCTGCGCAGTAATCGCCTAGGGCTTCGGCGGTATAGCGGCCCATGAAAATAGCGCCCGCATGGCGAATGTTTTTGCACAAGGCTTCCGGGTCTTCGACGGAAAGTTCCAGATGTTCAGGTGCAATTATATTGACTACATCGACGGCAACATTTAAGTCGCTGACCTTGATCAATGCGCCGCGCGTAGTTAAGGATGTCCTGATGATCTCGGCGCGTTCCATGGTCGGCAATAAGCGATTGATGCTTTGCTCGACAGCGTCCAGGTAAGCAGCATCGGTGCTGATTAAAATGGCTTGGGCATTTTCATCATGTTCAGCCTGTGAAAACAGATCCATCGCAATCCAGTCGGGATTGGTTTTGCCGTCGCAGATAATCAGAATTTCCGAAGGCCCGGCGATCATGTCAATGCCCACTTGTCCGAACACCAGTTTTTTGGCGGTAGCGACATAGATATTGCCCGGTCCGACAATTTTGTCCACTGCAGGAATGGTTGCAGTGCCGTAAGCCAGTGCGGCAACGGCCTGCGCGCCACCGATTGTAAATATGCGGTCTACACCGGCCAGATAAGCGGCGGCCAGTACCAGTTGATTGGTTTCACCGTGAGGCGCGGGCACCACCATGATCAGTTCGTCAACACCCGCGACTTTGGCCGGTATCGCATTCATCAACACCGACGATGGGTAGGCGGCTTTACCGCCCGGCACATAAAGCCCTACGCGGTCTAGCGGGGTGATTTTCTGTCCAAGCACCGTGCCGTCAGCCTCGGTGTATTGCCACGACTCGATTTTTTGGTGTTCGGCGTAAGCGCGGATACGGTCAGCGGCGGTTTGCAGTGCCAAGGACTGTTCAGCTGGCAAGCTATCCCAGGCCGATTTTAGTATTTTCGGCGCTAATTCCAGTTCGGAGACGTCTGTGACCGTGCGCTGATCGAAGCGATTGGTGTATTCAATAACGGCTTTATCGCCATTGTTACGGACATCTTTAATAATAGGTAAAATTTCCTCATGAATTTCCAGATCGACGTTTACATCAAGAGTGAGTAAATTTTGTAATTGCCAGTCAAAATCAGCTGATGAGGAATCGAGTTTTAGAATAGTTATGTCGGACATAAGATAACCAAAATTTTAGGGTGTGTTGATGTTATGTATTGTCCACGAAAGACACGAGAAACACGAAAAATCTTTAAAGCTTTATCGTTTCCGCGTCGGAGCACTGATTGTTATGCACAAGTATTTTAAAGCACGTCATTCCGGCAGGGATTGCCGGAATCCAGAAGCCATGGATGGCAATACCGAAACAGACGCAAGTATCACGTGTGGATTGCCCTGTAAAATCACGCGTTCACATCCCTGTGCTCTGGATTCCGGCAATCCCTGCCGGAATGACGGCGTACCTCAGGCACTTGTGTATAAAAATTGAGGAGCCGGAGCGTGAGAACTATGCAAATCATTTTTCGTATCTTTCGTGCTTTTCGTGGACATTAAATGAGTTGCTAAGCTCTTTTCGCCAGCGTCTTCTCAAACTGATCCAGCAGCGACTGTATCGCCTGATGCTTCATTTTCATCGCCGCTTTGTTGACCACCAGTCTGGAGCTGATGTTCATAATCAGATCACGCGGTTCCAGGTCATTGGCCTTTAGCGTATTGCCGGTATCGACTAGATCGACAATACAATCGGCAAGACCGACTAGCGGTGCCAGCTCCATTGAACCATACAGCTTGATGATTTCCGCCTGTATGCCAAGTCCTGCAAAATAACGCTGGGTTATTTTAACGTACTTAGTCGCAACGCGAACCCGCCCGGCAATCGAGGGTGCGTCTTTGTGCGCAGCGGTCATCAACCGGCAGCAGGCGATATTCAAATCCAACGGTTCATACAGGCTTTCCGCGCCATGCTCCAGCAGGATATCTTTTCCGGCTATGCCCATATCTGCAGCGCCGTATTCGACAAACGTAGGCACATCGGTGGCGCGGATAATGACCAGTTGAACGTCATCACGGGTGGTGCGCAAAATCAGCTTGCGGCAGGTCTTCGGGTCGTCAATCGGCGTGATGCCTGCTTCTGCCAACAAGGGCAGGGCATCCTCATAAATACGGCCTTTGGATACGGCGATAGTAATCATTGTCAAACCTTATCTAGGCACACGGCGTATCGTCGCGCCCAATTGAGCGAGCTTTTCTTCGATGTGATCGTAACCCCGGTCGATATGGTAAATGCGGTCGACCAAAGTATCGCCTTCGGCCACCAATCCGGCTATCACGAGGCTTGCCGAAGCTCTTAAATCGGTCGCCATAACCGGCGCACCGGTCAGTTTGGTGGCGCCGGTGCAGATCGCAGTATTCGATTCCAGCTTAATGTCGGCACCCATACGCTGTAATTCCTGCACATGCATGAAGCGGTTTTCAAAAACCGTTTCAGTGATGATACCCACGCCATCGGCGATAGCATTCATCGCGGTGAACTGCGCCTGCATATCGGTCGGGAAGGCAGGGTAGGGCGCGGTACGCACCGAGACGGCCTTGGGCTTTTTGCCGTGCATATCCAGCTTGATCCAGTCTTCGCCGGTGGTGATGTCAGCTCCGGCTTCGACCAATTTTTCCAGTACGGCGTCCAGAATATCCGGGCGGGTGTTTTTAACTTTGATACTGCCACCGGTAATGGCTGCGGCAATCAAATAAGTGCCGGTTTCGATCCGGTCAGGCAGGATGTCATAGTGAATGCTTTCAAGCCCCAGCTTTTCAACGCCTTCAATGACCAGCACGTCGGTGCCTATGCCGGTGATTTTGGCGCCCATCTTGTTAAGAAAGTGTGCCAAGTCAGTGACTTCAGGTTCCTTGGCGGCATTTTCAATAATCGTGGTTCCTTCGGCCAGGGCGGCAGCCATCAGCAGATTCTCAGTGCCGGTAACGGTGATCTGCTCCAGAACCAGGCGGCAGCCTTTAAGCCGGGTCGCTTTGGCGTGGATGAAACCGTTTTCGACGGTAATATCAGCGCCCATTTTCATCAGGCCGTTAAGGTGTATGTCTACAGGGCGCGAGCCGATAGCGCAGCCGCCGGGTAACGATACATGAGCTTCGCCGAATCGAGCCAATAAAGGCCCTAATACCAATATCGAGGCACGCATGGTTCTGACCAGCTCGTAGGGCGCTACAAAGCTGTTGATCGTGCTGGCATCGACTTCGATGTTCATTTTCTCGTCAACAGTCAGATGAACGCCCATGCGCCCCAACAATTCCATGGTGGTGGTGATGTCATGGAGATGCGGGATATTGCCGACGCTAACCGGTGATTCCGACAGCAATGTAGCCGCCAGAATCGGTAAGGCGGCATTTTTGGCACCGGAGATGCGCAGTTCTCCAGAGAGTCGTGCGCCGCCGGTAATAATTAGTTTATCCATAGGATTAAGGTCAAAGATTCAAGGTCAAAGGTTCAAGATTGATCGGCTTGAACGGCAAAATGGCTCGATTGATCGAAGCCGCTGAGTTTGGCAAGGTTGAGCAATTGCTCGGGAATATTTTTGAAAGCTATCTGTGTTCTATTCTGCCGGGAATATTTTATCCATTCAATCATTAACGCAAGTCCCGCGCTGTCGGTGCTGGACACGCGGCTCAAATCGATGGTGACGTCTTTTGCGCCGTTTAAGAAGGAAAATGATTTAAGGGTCTGCTTGTCGATGGTGGCAAAGGTTAGATCGCCATCAATAACAAAGTGTTTGGGATCCTGTTTAATGATATTCAGCGAACTCACTTTTTTTCTTCCGCAGATTTAAACAAGAATTGGCCGAGCGCCTTTTCCAGGATAATAGCAGATTGGGTGATTTCGATTTTACCGCCATTTTTTAAATAATCATCCGAACCGCCCGGCTCCAGATTGACGTATTGCTCACCTAACAGACCGGCGGTAAAAACGCTGGCGGTGGTGTCGTCAGGCAGCGTGTTGTATTGCGAATCAATATTCATTTGTACAACAGATTCATAGGTTTTAGGGTCAAAGCTAATGGCGCTGACCCGGCCGACTTTAACGCCCGCCGCTGAAACGGGCGACTTAACCTTCAAGCCACCGGAGTTGCTAAAGCGGGCGGTAATTGTATAACTGTCATGCTCAGTAAAAGAGCTTAAATTGCTCACTTGCATCGCAAGAAAGAATAATCCGACGATGCCGGATGCAACAAAGAGTCCGACAAATGTATCCTGAGTGCTGGTGTGCTGCATGTTAATTATCTCCAAACATGAGTGCGGTCAAAATAAAATCAAGACCTAAAATACTAAAAGCTGAATTGACTACGGTCCGTGTGGTGGCTCGGCTAACCCCTTCCGAAGTCGGGATGGCATCATAGCCTTCAAACAACGCTATCCATGAAGCGACAAAACCGAACACGATGCTTTTGATGACGCCATTGATAATGTCATCCTGGAAATCGATATTGGCTTGCATTTGCGACCAGTAAGCGCCTTCATCGACGCCCAGCAAGCCTGAGCCGACCATTTGTCCGCCGACAATGCCTACCGCGCTGAACAATGCGGCGAGCAATGGCATGGACAGGAACCCGGCTAAAAAGCGCGGGGTGATAATGCGCTTGATCGGGTCAACGGCCATCATTTCCATGCCGGACAACTGCTCTGTCGCTTTCATTAGGCCGATTTCCGCCGTTAACGCAGAACCGGCACGGCCTGCAAATAACAGCGCAGAAACCACGGGGCCGAGTTCTCTGACCAAAGAGGCAGCAACCATAACCCCCAGCGTTTCTTCAGCGCCGAAATCGGACAGGATGTAATAGCCTTGCAAGCCCAGCACCATGCCGACAAACAATCCTGATATGGTGATAATCAAAAAAGATAACACCCCGACCGAATACATCTGGTTAAGCAGAAGCCGGGGGCGGGGCAACACACTGAGTGTGCCGGAAAGAGTCTGTAACAGGAAAAACGTGCCGCGCCCCAGCTTGGTAAAACTGGTGCGGGTGTTTTGGCCTAATTGCTGTAGAAATTCAGTCATTTTAAATTTAAGTCGTATGTTTATCTAAAACGTAATTGCTCAGTATTAAAAAGAAATGGAACACGGACGGATCATACGGATCATACGGATAAGCACTGATTTAAAAGTGCATAACAAATTTGGCACGGATTTAAAAATCCGTTTGAATCCGTCTAAATCAGTGTCATCCGTGTTCCATTTTTTACGTGTTTTTTGTAGATCATTTTTCGCTCTCCGCCTTGAGCTTTAATAACGGTTTCCTGTCGACAGCAAATCGTCAACATAATCTTTTGCCGGATAATGAAAATGCGCCGGGCCATCGGCCGCGCCGGTCATAAACTGCAGCACCCAGTCGGATTCGGATTGTTCTATTTCTTTAGGCGTACCCTGACCGACGACCTTGCCTTCTGAAATGACATAAATATAATCCGCTATCGCCGCCGTTTCATGAACGTCATGCGAGACAACGATGCTGGTCAATCCCAAAATAGTATTCAACGACTTGATCAGGTGAACCAACGCCCCCTTGGAAATCGGATCCTGGCCGGTAAACGGTTCGTCGTACATGATCATCATCGGATCAAGCGCAATGGCTCTGGCCAAGGCAATGCGCCTGGCCATGCCGCCGGACAGCTCGTTAGGCATCAGCTTGCGCGCGCCCCGCAAACCGACTGCCTGCAATTTCATCAGCACCAGCGTGCGGATCATCGATTCGGGAAGATGGGTATGTTCGCGTAACGGAAAAGCGACATTATCGAACACGCTCATATCCGTAAGCAACGCGCCGCTTTGGAACAACATGCCCATGCGTTTGCGCAGATTGTACAGTTCTGCTCGGCGCAAGCGGTGAACATTGTTGCCGTCGACGGTAATGGTGCCTTGTTCGGGAAACAATTGTCCGCCGATCAGTTTTAACAGCGTCGTCTTGCCGGTGCCGCTAGGCCCCATGATGGCGGTGATTTTGCCGCGTTCGAATTCCAGCGAAATATCGTCAAATATTTTCTTGTTGCCGCGAGAAAACGACAAGTTTTGAACAGAAACCAGACTGTTTTGCGGGGTGACGCTGTTATCCATGCGTAATTAGAGTTATTAATTTAGAAATTAAACGGGCTATTTTCTATGACTAGCCCCTGTTAAGTCAATCTATTGTGCCGCTGGTCTGACAGGCAACGGTTGTATCAAGGTTGAATTTACCAGTACCCGGTGGATATTTGACCGATATGTCTATCAAGATTGCCGGTGTGTTGGTGTAGTAGCCGCCATCATCATCGACATAGTGGAGGATGTAAATTTGAAACATTTCGTGTATCCTTTTTTAGTAGATGTTACACCACGAAGGTCACGAGATTATTAAGCGTTACCTGATGACTGAAGAGCCAAAAAATGAATACAGCAATTACCGAAGTAAAGTCCTTGTTAGAAAGACTGCCGGAAGATAGTACTTACGAAGATATTCAATATCACTTGTATGTGGTAGAAAAAATCCGACGCGGTATTGATCGGGCTAAACTAGAAGGAACACTGAGCCAGGATGAGGTAGAGCTGAAATTTGGTCAATGGCTTACAAAGTAAACTGGTCTCTGGAAGCAATAGAAGATCTGCAATCAATTGCGGACTATATTGCAAAAGACTCCCGCATTTATGCGCAGTCAGTTATATCAAAAGTTTTTGATGTTTCCAGAAGCCTTGCTTCGCAACCCTTAATTGGCCGGATTGTTCCTGAGATTGGACTAGCCGAAATCAGGGAGCGATTCGTTTACAGTTATCGGCTTATTTATCAGATTGAGGACAATAAAATTCTTATTGTTGCTGTTATTCACGGCAAGAGACTGATTGATAACATCTTGGATCGTTTAGAATCATAAAGACGCAATATCATCGTGAAAAATCTTACCCCAAATTATCTAGTCGGCATAGACTTAGGTACAACGTATACCGTTGTCGCTTACATCAAAGCCGACAATACCCATCAGGAAATACAAATCTTTCAAATCGAGCAGCTGATTGCTCCCGGCCAGGTTGCCGCAAGGCCGTTGTTGCCGTCGGTGCGTTATCATCCTGCAACCGGCGAATTGTCCGAGGCCGATCTGTTGTTCCCTAGCGGCGCGGCACCAGAAGGTGAAACCGCCGTTATTGGTGAGGCTGCACGTCTGCTGGGCGCCAAAAGCAAGGGCCGATTTGTCACCAGCGCCAAAAGTTGGCTATCGCATCCGTCGGTTGACCATAGCGCAGACATTCTTCCGTGGGGCAGTAGCGATGATGTCGCTAAGGTTTCGCCTATTGCTGCCAGCGCCAGTTATTTGTCGCACATTCGTACCGTTTGGGGACATCAATTTCCCGATGCGCCGCTGGAAAAACAGGATATTGTAATTACCGTTCCCGCCTCGTTTGATGAGGCGGCGCGTTCCCTGACGTTGGAGGCGGCGCGGCTTGCTGGATTGCCTACTGTTCGGTTGCTGGAAGAGCCGCAGGCGGTTTGTTACGACTGGTTAAGACGCCATACAGGCACGGTTAAACAGGCGCTGGCGAATGTGCATCTGCTGCTGGTTTGCGATGTCGGCGGCGGCACCACCGATTTGACGCTGATCAAAGTAGAACAGGGCGAGCAGGAGCCAAAATTAACCCGCATCGGGGTCGGCGACCATTTGATGCTGGGTGGAGACAATATCGATCTGGCTTTGGCGCATCTTGCCGAAAGTCGCTTAGGTGACGGGGGAAAACGTTTGTCGGCGGCGGATTTGTCGCAACTGATCGAACAATGCCGGATTGCCAAAGAGCGGCTGTTGGCGGATGACGCACCGGAGCAAGTCAACGTCACCTTGCTGGGCGGCGGCTCCAGATTGATCGGTGGTTCCCGTTCTGTTGCGCTGTCTAGGGAAGAGGTCAGGAGCATTGCGCTGGACGGCTTTTTCCCGTTGTCAGGCCTTGATGATTTGCCCGACAGAAAACGTAGCGGCATGGTCGAGTTCGGTTTGCCGTATGCGGCGGAACCCGCAGTCAGCAAGCATATCGCGGCGTTTTTAAAGTTGCATAGCGCCGCATCCCGCGAGGCCTTACAGCAACAGGGTAGCGTACCAGATGCCTTGCTGCTTAACGGCGGCGTGTTCCGCAGTCAGGCGATTACCCAGCGCCTTATCGATTTAATCGGGTCATGGTGCTCCGCTCCACCGGTATTACTGGAAAATCAGCACCCTGAATTGTCCGTCGCGTTCGGGGCGGTCAGCTATGCGATTGCCCGAAAGGATAAGAAGCTTAAGATCGGGGGCGGCTCGGCGCGTAGTTACTTTCTGCTGGTCGATACCGAAGATTCCACAGGGCAACAAGGCCCTTCGACTTTACTCAGGACAGGCATTTGCATCTTGCCCAAAGGCAGCGAGGAAGGCGATGAGGTCATCTTGAAGGATCGGCGCTTCGCGTTGCGTTTAGGCGTGCCGGTGCGATTCCATCTGGTTTCATTATCAGGGGATGGCGATTTCAAGCCGGGCGATGTAACTGAAATTACCGATCTTTTTCATTCCCTGCCCCCGCTGGCCGTGGCGTTTGAAGGCGACGGCAGCAAACTGAATGCCGAGGTTATTGTCGAGTTGGCGGTCACCCAAACCGAAGTGGGTACGCTTAAAATCCAATGTATTGGTGTTGAAGATAGTAACCAGCGTTGGAATGTGGAGTTTCAAATCAGAAAAAAAGCGGCCGCTTTGCAAACCGATGCCGCATTGCCCGCCAATTTTAATCAGATTGCTGAACAGATACAGGCTGTTTTCGGTGCCAAATCCAAACAGATTGATCCCAAAGCGGTCAAAAATCTGCGCGCCGATTTAGAAAAACTCATTGGTATAGAGCGTATCGAATGGACGACGCCGTTGCTTAGAGCCATGTTTGCGTCATTGCTAGACGGGGCGAAATACCAGCGTCGCTCCGAAAACCACGAACGCGTTTGGCTGAGCCTCGCCGGTTTTTGTTTGCGGCCCGGATTCGGTTATCCGCTGGATGACTGGCGCGTCGAACAGTTGTGGAAAAGCTATTCGCAAGGCATTCAGTTTGTTAACGAAACCCAAAACTGGACTGAATGGTGGACTTTGTGGCGGCGGGTTGCGGGTGGTCTGGATGCGGCGGCGCAGGAAAAGATTTTTTCTGACATTGCAAAGTTCCTGAATCCTGCGGCGGCAAGGCAACCCGGCGTCGCCAAGCAAATCAAAATCCGCAGTTACGACGATATGGTGCGGTTGTCCGCAGTTTTGGAGCGCCTGCCGGTCGCCAAGAAAATACAGCTCGGCGAATGGCTGCTAAAACGCCTGGAAAAATCAGCCGAACCCAGTCAAACTTGGTGGGCGGTCGGGCGTGTTGGGGCAAGAATGCCGTTTCACGGCAGCAGCCATAATGTCATTCCGGCCGACATCGTCTGTTTGTGGTTAAAACAGATGTTGGCGGTAGACTGGAAGAAAACCCCGCAGGCCGGTTTTGCTGCTACACTGATTGCCCGGATGAGCGGTGACAGGGCGAGGGATATTGATGAAACTATGCGCCAGCAAATCGTCGAAAAGCTAAAACAGAGTAAAGCCCCTGCATCCTGGATAGACATGGTCGAGCAGTTAAAAGAGCTGGACGAAAAAGAAGAAAAACAGATTTTTGGCGAGGCATTGCCGCCGGGATTAAAACTTATCAATGAAGCCTAGGAGGCTGTCGGATTAATAGAGCGAACCACCCCGCTTAATTACGTTTAAAATTTAAAAAAATGGTTTGTTGGGATTTTTAATGCCCTTGGTTCTGATTTATCACCCCATCAAGGCTCTTTTCCTCCCTATTAGCCTCTCAATAC
>CAMAUL010000071.1 GCA_945861405.1 Candidatus Methylobacter oryzae
CCCTATAAATCTTTCTACCCTCTTCAAAAGTAAACAATTGTTGGGGCATGATGCCGTTGGCGCGGATGGATTCGCCCAACTGTTTGAGGTCGATTTTTCCCGAACTTATAATGCGCCCCAAGACATCTTCAGGGACAAGATGCTCCAAATCCAGTACCGCTTCGGCGGGCATTTTAATCGCAACGCGCTGCTCGCCATTTTCGCTGACGCGTACACCCAGCACGGTTGCCTGCTGGTCGAAGCTCAACGCGGCGGCGGCCTGCCCTAATTCAATGGCAGGCAATTCATAAACCATCGCTTGCTGGATCAATTCCCGACCGACCGCTTGTTGCAGCAGCGTCCACCAAGGCAGGTTAACCTCAAGCTGTTGCAACTGCTGGATCAGCCCCTGAAAGGCGCGCATCAGCAAAAACAGGTCGGACGGCCCGGCCGACCTAAACCACCAGCGGTAATCGCCGAGCAGGTCGTTAAACGACTGACCCAGCTGCCATTGCTCGGGATTAAACGCATGGTTTGCTAAAAAAGGTCGGAATAATATCTGGCACAAGGCGGGCAAGGAGCCGCTGATGGGGCTAAGTTTTCTGCTATCAAAACCCAGCGCCGCGAAGCAATCCAGCGGCTTGATGGGGCTACGGTCACGGCAGCCGACAATCAACTTGAGCAGCACCATTCTACGCGGTTCGGCAATCGAAATAGTGCAGCCGTAATCGAGCAAGGTGACTTGCGGCTGCCCGCTTTCGTCATGCCTATAAAAGATGTTGCCGGGATGCGGGTCGCCATGCACTTCGCCTGCGACAAATAGGCTTTTAAACAGCGTCAGCATCAGCGTTTGACCGATAGCCCGGCGATCCAGTTCCGACCAGTTGCCTACCTTATCGATCAACACGCCCTCTGCCCTGCTTTGCACCAGCACCCGTTCGCTGCATAACTCCTGATACACCCTGGGAACCTTCAACCCCGGCACTTGCACCATCCGTCCGAAGTACTCCTGCCGCTGAGCCTCCGAGCGATAATCAAGCTCGCGGCGCATATTGTCACGCAGGCTTTTTTTATACGCATCAAGATCAAAACCCCAGCGGTTAACCAGCCCCACACCGGGCATCAAGCCGACTAGGCGCAATTCGGCATCGACCGCATCGGCTATATCGGGATAGCGGATTTTTACCGCGACCTTATCGCCGTTTTTAAGTTCGGCAAGATGCACTTGCCCGAGGGATGCCGCCGCGATGGCTGGCTCGATGAAGCGAAAAACGCTTTTGGTTTTTTGCCCAAGTTCCTTTTCAAGCTGCGGAATCATGGCTTTTAACGGCAAAGGCTCTATGCCTTCGACCAGCTCCTGAAAAGGCGTCGCGCCGTCGTTTCCCGCAAACAATTGACCGACTTTCATAGTGATGCCGCGCGCATCGGAAAATAATCCTGCAAGCGCCTTTTTGGCAAGCAGGCGCTCGGTCTCGTCCTGAGTACGGTGGAGTTTTTTGGCCGCCAATCCGATGCGAAAAAATTGCAGGGCGCGTTTTGCTGTTTTTAGGATAGCCACTTTAGCAGTTAGTTCGGGTTATGCCACGCTAACTCGAACTTGATTGAATAATGCCTGATAATTCGGACGGCATATAAATAGGGTGTTCAGCTAAAGTAAAGTCTTTGACATTTCGAGTCACAAATCCGTCAACACCGGAATGAACCCCAGCTTGATATAAAACCGCATCTTCAAAATCAGAAAAATCTGATTCAATAGCGGCTACCAGAACGTTTCGGCCTACTTCAGCAATAAAAAATAATTCAAGCAGTGCATTTATAGCCTGTTTTGCAGGTTTTCTGCCAATCGCTTTTGTGCATAAATAGTCAATCGTTGTAATGGTTGTTGCACATAAAAAGCCTTGGATGATTTTGTTTTCTACGGCACTGAATAACTTGATGCCATCTACCGCATCCGGCTCACGATTAAGAAGAACATCGAGTGCAACATTGGTGTCAAATAAAATTTTCAAAGATATTTGTCCGTTAAATGTTGTTTGTAATCGTCTTCATTAATTTGATGATTTTGCAAAATTCCAATTAATGATTGCGTCACTGGCGGAATTGGATTGTTTTTTTTCTGTCGGGCAATGTCTTGAAAATAATCCGTTACAATTTGCGAAATAGATTTATTTTTCTCGCGGGCGTAGGCTTCAATTTGTTGAATTAAGTCACCTTCAACGTCTAATGTTATTCTAGTTTGCATATTCTTTCCTTTAGTGGCTTGACATTAAAGTTCATCGGCGAATGCTTTTTGGCTAATTATATCCCAATCAATGCCTTTAATGCGCTACTTACGCGGGAACTCATAGGTGTGATTTAAAGTGCGGTTTTTAGAAGATTATTTTCCGCACCTATTCTTTGTTAGACTTGTTCAAGGCACGGGCAAAAAAATTAACCTTTAAACCAGCACATAAATATTGGAATGTTAGAACTGACCCCGTGCTTTCGTTATTCCACTAGCGCCCCAACAACACAGCCCTGACCGACTGCTGTTACCATGCAGTTTAGTGTCTGATTCTCCAGCGACACCTCATTGCCGATCACGCAGCCGACCTTAAGATAATTCGGCGTGTAACCGAACACCCGTTGTTTGTCATCGGCCAACGCTTCGCTGTAGCCTTCCCATAACACCGGAAATTCATGACCGACATTACTTTCAAAAAACGTCTGCTTCATTTGCTCGGCCTGCTCGTGCAACTGCTTGCTACGCTGTTTTTTGATGTCGTTGCTTAGCTGATCCGGCAAGCTGGCGGCTTTGGTGCCTGCCCGGCTGGAATAGGTGAAGATATGGATATGCCCGAAACCGGTTTGCTTGATGAAATCGAAACTCTCCTGCCACTCCTGCTCGGTCTCGCCGGGGAAGCCGACGATAATATCGGTGGTAACATTAAAGTTGGGAATTTGTGTGCGCAACTGGCTGACGATAGCGGCGAATTCTTCGGTCTTGCATCGCCTTGCCATACGGCGTAATACGGTGTCCGAGCCGCTTTGCAAAGGCAGATGCAAATGCGGCATCAGACGCGGATTGCTGAACAACTCGAAAAAATCGCCCGGCAGTTCCCAAGGTTCCAACGAGCCTAACCGCAATCTCGGGATGTCGGTTTCCGCTAATATGGCTTTGATTAAATCGGACAGATTGTTGCCCAAATCGCTGCCGTAACCGCCCAAATGTACGCCGGTCAAAATAACTTCGGTGATGCCTTGCTGATGCAGAGAGTTAATCTCGTCGATGACCACCTGTATGGCACGACTATTTTCTTCGCCGCGCGCCACAGTGACGATGCAGAATGTGCAGCGATAACGACAGCCGTCCTGCACTTTAACGAAAGCGCGTTGCCTGCCGCGCGTGAACAGCGATATTTCTCCCGGCTCGGTGGACAGGACGGGCATGCTGTCCATGTTCAATTCGGCCAAGGTTTTTTCGACCAGTCGGTCTTTGTCCTTATTGCTGACGATGAGGTCAACGCCCAATAAAGCCGCCGCTTCGTCTTCATTCAAGGTCGCGTAACAGCCGCTGACCACGAGTTTGGCTTGCGGATTATCGCGATGGATGCGGCGTATCAACTGGCGCGATTTTCTGGCGGCGTCCTGCGTCACTGCGCAGGAATTAATCACGATAAGATGAGCAGCTTCGGCTTGTTTGGTGATTTGATGGCCGGATTTTTGAAAAGCCTGCGCCCAGGTTTCCAGTTCGGCTTCGTTAAGGCGGCAGCCGAGTGTTTTAAGGTGTACTTTCATTAAAAATTAACAGCAGTTAGAAAAAATAGAACACTGATAGCACGGATTTAACTGATCAACACGGATAAAGAAGAAAAGAAAAATCCGTTTATATCCGTCTAATCCGTGTCGCCTAGAGGCGCCTACTTTTGGCATCAGTGTTCTATTATAAAAAATCAGCCAAAGAACCAATAGGCGACAAAAATGGACGCAACAATGCCCGCAAAATCGGCTATTATCCCACAGGCGGCGGCATGACGAATATGTTTGATGCCGACCGAACCGAAGTAAATCGCCAATACATAAAAGGTGGTTTCACTGCTGCCCTGCACGATAGCCGACAGTCGCCCGGCAAACGAATCCGCGCCCATCGTCTTCATGGTATCGATCATCATGGCCCTGGCTCCGCTGCCGCTGAACGGCTTCATCAACGCGGTGGGCAAGGCATCGACAAAGCGGTCGTCAAGCATGAAATAATGCACGACCAAACGCGCCAGATCGGCTAGCAAATCCAGCGCACCGCTGGCTCTGAATACGCCGATGGCGACCAGCATCGCAACCAGATAAGGAATGATCGTAGTGGCGGTGTGGAAACCTTCTTTGGCGCCTTCAATGAATGCCTCGTAGGCGTTAATCTCCTTGTGGATAGCGCCGAGAATAAAAGTGATGACCAGCGAAAACAGGATGAAATTGCTGATGATAGCGGATTGCTCCAGCATCTGCTGCTGCGGCAGGCTGGAAAAATACGCCAATATGCCGCCGACTATCAGCGTAAAGCCGCCCAGATAAGCCATGACCACCTTGTCCAGCAGATTGATCTTTTGCACGAACGCGACGGCAAGCAATCCTGCCATCGTGCCCATATACGTGGCTATCAAAATCGGGATGAAGACATCGGTCGGGTTGGCGGCTCCCAGCTGGGCGCGGTAGGTGAAAATCGTCACCGGAAACAGTGTGACGCCCGAAGTATTAATGACCAGGAACAGGATTTGCGCGTTGCTGGCGGTTTCGGGATTCGGGTTAAGTGTTTGCAGTTCCTGCATCGCTTTAATGCCTAACGGCGTTGCGGCATTGTCCAGACCCAGCGCATTGGCGGAAATATTCATCACGATGGCGCCTAAAGCGGGATGACCTTTGGGTACATCGGGCATTAACCGGCTAAATAGAGGCGTCAGACCTTGGGTTAATAAATGGATAAAACCGCTCTTTTCACCGATGCGCATGATGCCTAGCCATAAGGCCAGCACCCCGGTCAAACCTAAGGCTATTTCAAAAGCCGATTTCGACAATGCAAACATGGCTTCCATGATTTGCGCAAAAACCTGCTGGTCGCCCAAGAAAACCAGCTTGAACAACGCGGTGCAAAAGGCGAGGAGAAAAAAGCTGATCCAGATGATGTTTAGCACGATGGGAATAGTTAAATATTAGGGAATAATTAAGGGATTTTTACCACGAAAACACGAAGTTTTATATTCATCAAAAAAATCCATACAATGTGTTTTTGGATTCCTCATTATCGTTTGTCGTATCACAGGAGTGCAAGCTTCGCCTCGGCAATAGCTCCTGCATTGCTCTACCTCCTGCATAACCCACATGGATGTGGGGAATGCAGATATTGCAGGAGCAAATATCTGTCCATGCAGTCGTAAAGCGCCTACTTTTGGTGCTTGCCTGTGGAATTAATTCATCGCATAACTTGCAGGCAAAGCCTGCACTCCATCCTTAAGTTACGAAGACATGAACGACTTGGATGCAGGAGCAGTTGCCTAAAAGTCTGCAAGAACGAGTTGTTCAGTCAATAGATTATCGGCCCGAGGATCCAAACCCGGTGGGTATAGCGATGTAAAATCAACATTGACAGCCTGTTCATTTGAAACGTTGCTCAATTCGCTGACCAATACAATAGGCTCCCGCCCTTGCTGTTGCGCGGCTTTGCTATCCCGTTCAAACGCGCCTTGCCTGTACTCCCACATAAACAGCGCAACGTTAGCTAACAGCACCAGAAAAAACAAAACCTTCATACATGCCCCTCCAGCCTACACAGCAATCCACGCAGCACCAAATCCAGGTCAACGGTGCAAGAAATACCGAGCTGTCCGGCGATCAGTTCAGCATCGCCTCCGGTTAAAATCAAACGTCTGTTTTTGGGTTGTTTTGCCAACACATGCTCAATCAAGCCAATGGCCGCCATTAAGGTGCCGCTGTAAATTGCGGCCTCGGTATCGTTAGCCAGACCGAATGTGTGAATTGTTTCGCTAAAGGGCAGCGCCTCGGTTCCTAGAACCAGGGATTTTTTCATCAGCGTCAGACCAGGGCTAATCAGGCCGCCTTGATGCCTGCCATCAGCATCGATCAAATCCACGGTAATGGCCGTTCCGCAATCGACGATACAGGCCGGACTTTGATATTGCTGCCAAACAGCAATTAAAGATAACCAACGGTCAACGCCCAGCTTTCCCGGCTGCGGGTAAGCGTTGATCACGCCAAACGCCTGCGCTTGGGATTTAACCAGGATAAAGTCCGCATCGGGCCAAAGCTCAAACGCCACCGCCTGCACCGGTTCGAGCAGCGGGGTTGCGCTGACGCAGGAAACCGCAATCCGCTTGGGACGGGCTATGTCTTGCCACAGCGCCATAAGTTCCTGCCGGTTAATCCGGGCATTAACCACGGACTGGCCGGTAATGATTTCGCCGCCCTTCGCGCCGCCCCACTTTAGCCGGGTGTTGCCCATATCGATCAACAGATTCATTGCAGTACCGAGTCGCTAAAACTGACTTCGCCTGAGGCAAAGGTCTGTACATTACCGTCCGGGCGCTTGATCAACAACATGCCGTTATCGTCGATGCCCTGCACGATGCCTTCAAATTGTTGCTGGCCGATGAACAAGGTCGCGACTTTGCCGCTCAGGCAATCATAATCGCGCCATTCATCAAGATAGGCTTTAATGCCGACGCTTTCATATTCGGCAATAACCGGCAGCAGATGGTTTAACAAGATGCCTGCCAATTTGTTTCTGAATAGCCGGTTTTGCCCGGTGATCCTGCTCAAATCCGTCCAGGCCTGGGTGATGCTTTGAGCTTCAGATTCCGGCAAAAACAAGTTCAATCCCAGGCCGATAACGGCACTGCACGGGCCATCGGTCTCACCCGAAACCTCCACCAGAATGCCGCCCAGTTTTTTACCTTGGCTGTAAATGTCATTAGGCCATTTAAGGCCTATATTGTCTATTTTATGCTCTTTTAAAGCCCGAATCACCGCCACGCCGACAGCCAGACTTAATCCTGAAATGGCGGCAGGCCCCTGCTGGAAGCGCCAGAGTATCGACAGGTAAATATTGCACCCGTAAGGCGAAACCCATTGCCGTCCTCGCCTGCCTTTACCGGCTGTTTGATATTCGGCAAAACAGACCGAGCCTGACAACGCATTATTTTGGGCGCGTTCCACCAAATAACGGTTGGTGGAATCGATTTGATCGTGAATTTCCAACGATGAAATTAATGCGCCGACTTGGTCGTTAACAACTTCATTGATTTTTGACGCTACCAGCAGCTCCAATGATTTATCCAGCCGGTAGCCTTTACCGCTGACCGCCGAGTGCGAAAGGCCCAATTCGGCCAAACCGTTCAGCTGTTTCCAGACTGCAGAACGGCTGATACCCAGCTCAACGGCCAACTCAGTGCCGGAGTGAAACTCTCCGTCAGCCAGCAGGGTAAGAATTTTTTTTTGCTTATCTGAAATATTCACAAACCGCTCAAGATGTATTGCTATCCTGTTTTTTATCCCTGATCTGTTGCAATTGCTTTTTGACCACATACTTGATCAGCAATTCCCTATCCTCATCCTTCATATTGATAAAATCAACGCCAACAAGATAGGGATGCAGACTATCGTCTGATTCAGTGTTCTTGCAATGAACAACCTTACCGTAAGTCACGATGACCGCCATACTGGATACCAGCAGCAGCTTGATTTCCAGACAATCGCCCTGTTTCAGCGGTTCTTCACAATTAAAAGCGATGCCGGTTGCGCTAACATTAACGTTGCGGGTCTCGCTTTCCTTGACTGGAGCGCTCTGCATCATAATAGCCTGAGCCAGAAGATCAATTTTAGTGTCAATTAACCTTAGGTAATCCAGCACATCATCCGGCAGGATTTTTCCCAGCCTGAGCAACAGCAATGTCGATTCCTGCGATAGCGTTTCGAGCGCTGTAGACAATGAACAGTTATTCAAAATATTTTCGCAAATATGGTGCGGTTCGGTCACCAAGCTTTCATCTATTTTTTTGTAGAACAGATTCACTTCATCATCAATTCGAAAAAAACCTCTTCTATCTTCAGTTATTGTCCTATTGATTTCATCCATAATCTACAACCTCTAAAATTTCCATCGCACTGATTAATGATAAACCATAATAACGGTTCTTATCTGATCCAAAACCAGTCATCCTGCCCCAGAGTATAAATGCGCTGTAAGATTTTTTTAGCGTTTTGATATGCTCAAATACCTGTTACCAGCGGATTGCCAAATTATACGTCAAACAGTTTGATTGTTTTATTTTTCGGCTTAAGCGCATTAAAGCCGAAATGATCCCTGTCGTTTCGTTTAGTAAACCGCCACTGCTGCTGAGGATTAGTTTTGACGCATTTTGCGCCTAAAAGATAGCTGTCCAGCTATTTTATAATTTTCAGATTGACCGCAAAAAACCGCAAACGAAACGTTACCGACTTCCTAAATAGCATCTACCAATCCATCCAACTTATAGCTACAAGCCCATCATCAAACTGCCGCCATGCTTTTTCAGCCAGAGTCTCCTGCTTTGATAGTCCGGCAAATGTTCGGCGACCAAAGCCCAAAAATGAGCGGAGTGATTCCTGACCTTGATATGGCAAAGCTCGTGCACCACCACGTATTCCATGACTTCGGGCGGGGCTATTATTAACAGCCAGTTGATATTGATGTCGTTATTAATGCCGCAGCTGCCCCAGCGGCTTTTTTGGGTTTTGATTTTAATGGTCTGCGGAAACAGCTGCTTTTTTAGCGCATGTTGTTTGACCAGCCGCTCTACCTGGATTTTGGATTCCTTTTTCATCCAGCGGATTAATGCCTCTTTTATCTCAGCACCGTGATCTTTAATCATCAATGCATCAGGGACATGGGCAATAAATTCCTGGCTGAATTCTATTTTTATCCTTTTTAATTTTGTCGATCTTACCGCCAACTTATGCGTTACACCCTGATAAGGGATTTCAGCGCCATGCCCGTAAATAGCTGGGGCCAAGTTTTTATGTTGCCTGCTTTTGGCGGCAATTTTAGCCAAGGCCTGAACTATCCACTGCTGCTTAGACTGAACGAATTGGTGGATTTGATACTCGGCGACTTTTATTGGCGCAACCACTTCGACTTTACCGGGCGTTACAACGATACGAGTCTGCGTGGCCCGCTGACTGCGCCGAATTTGGTAGGAAAATGCTAGGTTAGAAATGACGGTTCTCTATTTTAATGGGGTTTTGCGACATTTTATGATGGAACACGGATGACGCGGATTTGACTGATATACACGGATAAAATGAAGCTATTTTACAAGGTTTATGACGAACTTGACCTTGGCTTATTTAAAATCCGTTTAAACCCGTCTAATCCGCGTCATCCGTGTGCCATTTCTTAACTGCTAAATTGCCGCCTTCGTTCTACTTAGTTTAATCCTATTCATCCTGATTAATCATGTGAGTTGCCAGTTGCTGCAATGCTTGGGTTAAATTTTCCCTGAAATTCGCGGCCATACTCACTTCGTCCAATGCTTTGTTCATGCACAACATCCACTGGTCTCTTGCTGCCGCGTCTATCGCAAAGGGAAAATGTCGCTGCCGTAATCTTGGATGCCCGTATTCCTGAATGAACAAATCGGGGCCTCCTAGCCAGCCGGACAAAAACTTGAACAGCTTGTCATGCGCAGCCGACAAGTCCGCCGCATGCATGGCCCTAATTCCGGCAGCTTCAGGCAGGGTGTCCATATAAAAATAAAACCGCTCAACCAGACTGAGTATTGCCGCCTCTTCGCCTATGTGATCATACGGCGTTAATTGTCTGTTTTCTGTCATAATCCGGTGCTCTGAAAAATCATTCTTTCAATAATCCGCTATTCTACTAAATAATCTTACCAAGTCCGCCAAACTCTTGTAAGATTGAACTGTCCATTTGTTCTGTTAACCATTCATTTTAAGGAATCTAAATAAAATGAGATTAAATACCGCTATTCCACGTTCGGAAGCCAGTATTCTGGCAACCAACAAAGTACTGAAAAACACCTATTTGTTATTGTCGATGACGTTGATTTTCAGCGCGATGACCGCAGGGGCTGCAATGGCGCTGGATCTACCGCATTTTGGCCCTATCATTACGCTGGTTGGCTATTTCGGCCTGTTGTTCTTGACCACAAAATTCAGCAACAGCAGCTTAGGCCTGGTTTTTGTTTTTGCCTTGACCGGTTTTATGGGACTTACGCTAGGCCCTATATTAACGATGTACGTTAAAGCCTTCAGCAACGGTCACGAACTGATCATGACTGCATTAGGCGGCACCGGTGTCATTTTCCTGGGACTTTCAGGCTACGCTTTAACAACGCGCAAAGATTTCAGCTTTATGGGCGGCTTCCTGATGGTCGGCGTACTGGTCGCGTTTCTGGCGGGTCTTGGCGCGATGTTTTTCGCTATCCCGGCTTTATCGCTAGCGGTATCGGCCATGTTCATTCTGCTGATGTCCGGCATGATCTTATATCAAACCAGTGAAATCATACACGGCGGCGAAACCAACTATATTTTGGCGACTGTTTCTTTATACGTTACCATCTACAACCTGTTCTTAAGCTTGTTGCAGTTGCTGGGTGTGTTCAGCGGCGAAGACTAAGTCTTCAGCCCACATTAAAAAGCCCGGCTAACCCACGTTAGCCGGGCTTTTTTTTGCATTGCCCTTTTCACGAACCCGTTTTAGAGCCATGCAAACGAATCAATAAAGCCGCCTCATCATGGCTTAATCCTGAGTTTTGCATCAATTCGTTAACGCTGGCCCCGCTTTTTACTTTACGTATGTCGATGCTGTACGGATGATCTGGCTGGTCATTGTGCTCGGTGTCAGCAATCTTTGCCGCCAAATCATCGATCTGTCCGTCGGTGACGGCGATGCGGTTACCCACGGTAGCTATCCGATCATCCACGGTGGCTATTCGGCTATCCACCGTCAAAGCGGCAGAACACAGACCGGCAATATCGTTACTGTTGCTGTGAACAATACCGTTAAGCACCTGATAATCGTGTTTAAGCTTCAGTTGGGTACGCACCAGCCAAAAAAGCACAATCAGCATAACAACAATCGTCACGCCTTCAATAATTAGGGCTGCCAGCAAAAGATTATTCATCAAACAATTTCATCTATATGTTGTATGGGTTCAGCATCGTGTTCTTGCACTTCCGGCTTTTTTTTACGCTGCCGATTTTCCGGGCGATTGTCGTCCCTTTTGATCTTTTTGGGTTTTATGACTGGCGAATAAGGTAATACGGGGTGTATGTCCAGCATACCGACCTCCTCTAACTGACATTAGCGCGAACAATAATCTTTAGTTAATAGTAGCAGGCATTTCATTTATTACTAACCAAATCAGCATCATGGTTGATCGACAACCGGCGCTGTCGGTGCCAGGTTCAATAATTTGGCGCGTTCTTCATCATTAGCGCCATAACGGGCAAAAGCCTGCGCCATTAAAACCAGCACCACCCGCCTGTTGTTAAATCGCCCTGCCTCTATCGTGTTATCGCCAATCGGATGAAATTCGCCATAGCCGATGGCTGATAAACGGGGGGGATTAATACCCTCCTTGACCAACTCGTGCACGACGCTGGTCGCACGGGCGGATGACAAATCCCAGTTCGACCTGAACTTTGCATTATCGATAGGAATATTATCGGTATGCCCTTCAATATTAATCATGTTTGGCAATGGATTAATCACTTCAGCAATCTTTTTTAGCACTGGCAGCGCTTTTTTGGATAATTCCGCCTCACCGCTCAAGAACAGCATTTCGCTATTCATTTCCAGCTCTATCCAATAGTCATTTTTCTTGACTGAGACCAGCTTATCATCAATAAAAGGCGCTAAAACCTGTTCGAATTGCTCGGATACCTCGCCCAACTGCTTTCTTTCTTTTAAGATTTCCTCACTCAGTTCCCGCCTTTTTTCAACGTCCGCCATGGCCGAATTTTCTAAGGGTATGGGCTGTATAGTCGTTGGCACAGTCCCTATCGGAATAAGGTCAAGCTGATTGCTTGGTTGCTCATTATTTGAGAATGCTTCGCCTAATGAATCGGACAGAGTCTTGTATTTTCCTTCATTAACCGAGGAGATTGCATACATGACCACAAAAAAGGCAAGCAACAAGGTGATGAAATCGGCATAAGACACCATCCATCGGTCATGGTTGTTGGTGTTCGCAATAAATCTTTTCCTGCGCCTCGCCATAGCTTGGTCTTTATCTTTGATAGGCGTCATGCAGATAGCCGCCCAGCTTCATCTTGATATTTCTGGGGTTTTCTCCATCGGCAATAGCGATAACACCCTCAATCAGAATTTCCCTGACTTGCGTCGATGCCAGCACATGGTTTTTTAATTTATTGGCAACCGGCAAAAACACCAGATTGGCGGAACCCACCCCATAGATGGTCGCGACAAAAGCCGTTGCTATCCCTTGACCTAACAGCTCCGGGTTAGTCAGGTTCTGCATCACATGGATCAAGCCCATGACCGCGCCGAGTATACCGATGGTCGGCGCATAACCGCCCATCGCCTCATACAATCCTGCCGCCTGTATGTCCATACTTTCCTTGGAGTACATATCCAGCTCCAATATGTCACGTATGGCATGAGCATCATTTCCGTCAATTAGCAACTGCAAGCCTTTTTTTATAAACGGATCTTCTTCTTCAGGAAGTGCATTCTCAAGACCTAACAAACCATCCTTTCGGGCCAGCAGGCTCCAGTAAATCACCTTGTCAATTTGCGCCAAAAGATTCATATCTTTTGGCATTAACACCCACGAAAGCATTTTCATGCTTCTGACAAAAATGACGAGTGGGAATTGCAAAAGCGTTGCCCCTAAGGTACCCCCAAATACGATAACCAGAGCAGGCACATTAAGCAACGAACCGATGTCGCCGCCATCCAGCACGATTCCCAACAAAATCGCGCCGACACCAACCAAAATACCCGCGATGCTTAAAATATCCATTGTTCAGTTTTCAGGTTAACTTTCAAACATCTGTCCATTCAGACAGCCTTGAACGCAACCTCAATACAGCCTGAGTGCTAATTTGGCTAACCCTGGATTCACTGATATTCAAAACTTCGCCGATTTCGCGCAAATTAAGCTCTTCATCATAATACAGCGATACGACTAGGCGCTCACGTTCGGGCAAGCCCATGATCGCGTTTGCCAGTGCCTGTTGAAAACCTTCGCGACTTAGGCTGTCTACCGGCCCTTCTTCCTGATCCAGAGCGTCATCAAGATAATGGTCGCCGTCTTGCTCCAATTCTTCGACACTGAACACGCGGCAACTGCTTGAGTCCTGAAGGATGTGATTATATTCATCCATGGCTATGCCTAAATGCTCAGCCACATCGATGTCCCGGGCCTCGTGCCCGGTTCTATTTTCGATCACCCGTATGGCCTCGGAAACCATGCGTGATTTTTTATGCACTGAACGGGGCGTCCAGTCACTGCGCCTGATCTCATCAAGCATGGAACCCCGAATCCGAATACCGGCATAGGTGTCGAAACTGGCTCCCTGCGAGGCGTCATAATTCTTGATAGATTCAAGCAAGCCGAGCATCCCTGCCTGAATCAAGTCATCAACTTGAACGGAATCAGGCAGCCGGTTCAATAAATGGTAGGCAATGCGCTTAACTAACGGTGCATGCTGCATGACACGTTCATCCGTGCCACCAGTTTGTACCGCAGTGTACATTGCCACACCACTCATGCAACGTCCTTTTGGGAACCGTATTGGATCATTCTTTCAATAAAAAACTCGATGTACCCGCCCGCTTGAGATTTCAGCGGCCAGCTGTCAATTCTTGCGGCTATCGTTTTCAATGCAAGCGCTGCTTTGCTTCTGGGGAAGCCTATAACAACCGGCGATTGTTTTTGAACCGATTTACGCAAATATTCGTCGTAAGGCACAGCACCGGCATATTTCAGGGTAACATCCAGATAGCGGTCCGTTACTTTGCTTAATTTCTGGAATAGCGCATGACCCTGCTGAGCGGTTTGAACCATATTGGTTATCACATGGAATTTGGACAAGCCGTAATCCCTGTTCAGCAGCTTGATAAACGCATACGCATCGGTTAACGAGGTCGGTTCATCGCAAACTACAACAATAATTTCCTGGCAGGCACGGGCAAAATTAACCACGCTAGCCGATATGCCGGCCGCTGTATCGACAATCAAGACATCAATATCCTGATCGACCTCGCTAAAAGCATGAATCACTGCGGCCTGCTCTACCGTGGTCAATTCAGACATCTTCTGAATGCCGGATGCGCCGGGAATCACTCTCAAACCTGAAGGGCCGTCAATCATGATTTCATCTAAGGTCTTTTCCCCTGACAGCACATGAGAAAGGTTGAACTTAGGGTAAACGCCTAACAAAATATCGACATTAGCCAGCCCCATGTCGGCATCCATTAACACCACCTTCTGCCCCATTTGTGACATGGCGATGCCGATATTAACCGACAAATTTGTTTTGCCTACGCCGCCCTTGCCGCTGGTGACTGCGATAACCCGAACAGGTTTAGTTTTATTCATTTTTCTTATCCCCGCTGCCTGATCAGGTTGCTTATGCATAGCCTTGCGCCAGCCAAGCTTCATTATTTTCGTCATTATAGTCGTTTTCCTGACCCAACTCAGCCACACATTGTGCGATTAACGTCCGGGCGCAAGGACTATGCATATCTTCTGGTACTTGCTGACCGTCGGTAATAAAAGACAACGGCAGATTGTGCTCTATAATTGAAGAGATTGCCGAACCTATTGTTACTGCTTCGTCCAGTTTAGTCAAAATACTGGCTTGCGGTTCAAAAACTTGAAAGGCTTTGATGATTTCATTCATCGCCTTGTATTCCGTCGCAGCCGACATTACCAGATAGGTCTTAATATCTTGTCCGCTTTGTTGCAAAGTATCAATCTGCTCGACCAGCTTCATATCGCGTTGGCTCATACCGGCAGTATCAATCAAAATAAGCCGTTTGTCAGCAAAACCGTTGATAAGATTGCACAACTCTGCGGCGCTGGAGGCCACCTTTACCGGAACGCCCAGTATCCGCCCGTAGGTGCTCAGTTGCTCATGAGCGCCAATCCGGTAATTATCGGTAGTGATCAAGGCGACTTGTCTTGGCCCGTGCTTTAAAATGAATTTGGCCGCCAGCTTCGCAATAGTGGTGGTTTTTCCTACGCCGGTAGGTCCCACCAAAGCGGCAATGCCGCCGTGCTGTAGCAAATCATCGTCAGCGACAGGCAACACTTTAGCCAGCAGTTCTTGCGCTTGGGCAAAAACAAGTTCAGGGTCAGAGTGATTAGCAAAACGATCAGCAATTTTAACGCTCAGTTTTCTTGAAATACTCATGCCGGCCAAACGTTGCAGCAACTCAGCCCTGACTGGATTGGATTGCGCGTTATGCGCCCAACTGACGCTGGACAATTTAGAGTCCATCGCAGCCCTTAAGGATTTAAGTTCCTTACTCATTTCCATGAGTAAATTATCCGCTGGAGCTTCCTTTTTTTCCGCAGGTTTATTCGCTTGGTAGTAAGGCCTATCTTTTATGGCCGAAGCCACTGGACTTATGGTAGGTCTTGTCGAACCATTGGCGGGTTTTGCCGTTACTGTTTCCAGATTTCCGCGCAGATGCACTTTTTCTGCATAGCCCACATACTGGTCAATATTCCGGCGACCGCTAGGAACGGTGGACGCTTCGCTGTCGGTAAGGAACCGATGCGCCCGACTACCAGCACTGGCGGAAGTGTCGCGGTCAACAGGGAAACGAGGCGAGCGCTCTGAGGGACGATCAGCCACAAAACCATCCACATGTTGTTTTCTTGAACTGCTTAATACATGCAAACTATTTTTGTCTGCTTCAAAATCCGGCAAATCGATTTTTTTAGTCTCACCCTTCGGAGCTTGTTGTTCTGCGGCCTGTTTTTGCAACTTGCTCTGAATTAACTGCTCGTCAAAATCACGTGCTGCGACAATCTCAACACCGCCGTCAACCGACTTGTTTGACATGATGACTGCATCTGCACCCAACTCTTCTTTAACCATTCGCATGGCTTGGCGTATATCGGGTGCAAAAAATCGTTTAATTTTCATAATTTAGCCTCATGTACTATGTTCGTCGCCCGACAGTTGAAACCACTTTGATCTGACGATCAGCAGGTATTTCATTGTATGCCAAGACATGTAAACCGGGAATTGAATGGCGAACGAATCGAGACAACCAAGGGCGGATATAAGAAGAAACCAGCAGCACCGCTGTTTGCCCTTCCATTTCCATTTTTTGCATACTTTCTTGCAATGATGTATGCATTTGTTCTGCTAACCCTGGCTCGATCCCGACACCGCTTTCACCTGCCGTTTGCAAAGACTTATGCAACAACTGTTCCAACTCGTGATCCAGCGTAATAACCGGCAGCTCATCCTGCATCCCACTGATTTCATGGACAATTAATCGACCTAATGAAGAACGTACCGCTGACGTTAAGATGTCGGGATCTTGACTTTTGAGCCCATACTCCGCCAAAGTTTCGACGATAGTGCGCATATCCCGGATAGGAACATGCTCTTGCAACAGGTTTTGCAATACCTTGACCACCACGCCCAACGGCAAGGTTTTCGGCACCAAATCCTCGACCAACTTGGGCGCAGACTTAGCCAGATTATCGAGTATTTTGTGCGCCTCTTCATAACCGAACAACTCATGGGCATGCGACTGCAACAGGTGACTCAGATGCGTCGCCACCACCGTTCCTGGGTCAACCACAGTGTAACCCAGCGTTTGCGCATGCTCTTTCTGGCTGGGTTCTATCCACACGGCATCCAGACCGAAAGCGGGATCCTTACAGGTATTGCCCTTCAAGGTGCCAAAAACACGCCCCGGATTAATCGCCATCTCCATATCCGGCATAATTTCGGATTCACCTACGGTCACGCCCATCAGCGATATCCGATAGGCGGTCGGACTCAAATCCAGGTTATCCCGGATATGCACCGATGGGATCAAAAAGCCCAAATCCTGGGACAGTTTTTTCCGTACGCCTTTGATACGAACCATCAGCTGTCCGCCTTGGTTCTTGTCCACCAACGGAATGAGTCTATAACCCACTTCCAGCCCGACCACATCCACCGACATCACATCATCCCAGCCCAACTCTTTGGTCTCAACAGCGGGGGCGTTTTGAGCGGCCAGCTCCAGCGGATAATCGATGTCAATCAAATCGGCTTCTTTATGCTTCTTCTCAATTAAATAGGCGGAACCGCCTAAAGCGCCAGCCAGCAAGATAAACACCAGATTCGGCATGCCCGGAATAATACCCAGTGCTCCGACCACCGCCGCAGTAACCGTCAGCGCTTTGGGATTTGCAAATAACTGCGCGGTAACCTGTTGACCGATATTTTCGCCCGTACTGCCGACCTTGGTAACAACCAGTGCGGACGCTACGGACAATAACAAGGAGGGAATCTGAGCAACCAAGCCATCGCCAATGGACAACAAGACATAAATCTTTCCTGCTTCGGCAAAACTCAAATCATGTTGAAGCACGCCAATGGCCAAGCCGCCAATCATATTGACAAATAAAATGATAATCCCGGCTATCGCATCGCCCCGAACAAATTTGCTCGCGCCGTCCATTGAGCCGTAAAAATCCGCTTCAGTAGCCACTTCGGCGCGCCGTTCACGCGCTTCATCCTGGGTCAGCAAGCCTGCGTTCAAATCTGCGTCAATCGCCATTTGTTTGCCCGGCATCGCATCCAGTGTAAACCTAGCCCCGACTTCTGCAATCCGGCCTGCGCCTTTGGTCACGACCATGAAATTAATGATGACAAGAATGCTAAAAACCACCAGACCCACGGCAAAGTTACCGCCGATAACAAAAGCGCCGAAGGCTTCAATCACCTTACCGGCCGCATCGCCGCCCTTATGCCCCTCAATCAATACGATACGTGTCGAAGCCACGTTCAGCGCCAAGCGCAATATGGTTGCAAGTAGGATAACGCTTGGAAATGATGCGAATTCCAGCGGTTTAAGCGTGTAAACAACAACCAACAGGATGATTAACGAGAAGGCGATATTAAAGGTGAACAGCAGATCGAGCAAGAATGCCGGCAACGGCAATATCAGCATGGATAGAACCATGACGATAACTAATGGTGCACCCAGTTCGGCTTTGGCCAGTACCGCCAACGCTGCTTTTAATTTAGTAAAATCCATAGTAATTACTCAGTTCGTGTTTTGTTACCTACAGGGATGTAGGTAAGGGGCGTGAGCAGACAATCCTATAAACTTAAGCCAAAATCCATAGACAATCTGATGGATTCTTGGTAGAATATTACTCTAATTAATTGATATTTAAGGTTATATAGAATGTCGCCTTGAATACTTTACTATTTTAGTCAACTTTATTGACTTCCTGCACTCTT
>CAMAUL010000072.1 GCA_945861405.1 Candidatus Methylobacter oryzae
GCAAATAATCCTGAACACACGGCGGCAAGATGTAGGGGGTATCCCGATCAATCAGGATGAATTGGGTAGCCATTTTTGTTTTTGATTCCGTGTTTCGGTGGGGCTATTTTAACACTTTTTGCACTGCAAAATCCGACAGTCTCCTAGGATAATTAAAAATCTTATTCAATCATAATTATCAGCGTCATCAGCGTTCCATTTTTTATGTAAGATTAAGATAATGACGGTTTTTCCGTCTGTCCAGCCAACAGACTCTGTTTGAATTGTTCCGCAGGGATCGGTCTGCCAAACAAATACCCCTGGAATACCCGGCATCCGTAATTTGCCAGATGCTCACGCTGAACCTCGGTTTCCACCCCTTCGGCAATCACATTAAGGTCAAGATTTTTTCCCAGCGCCAAAATGGTTCGGACGATAGCTGAGTCATGGTTATTAAACGTCATATTCCTGACGAATGATTGGTCTATTTTCAGCTGCTCCAAAGGTAATCTTTGCAGATAAGACAGCGAGGAATAACCGGTGCCGAAATCATCCATTGAAAAACTGACCCCCAAATCCCTGACAGCATGCATTTTAGCAATGGTGTCTTCGACATTATCCAGGATCACGGACTCGGTAATTTCCAATTTAAGCAGGGCGGGGTTGGCGCCGGTTTCCATTAATATCGTGCGCACTTGTTCTACAAAATCAGCCTGACTAAGCTGCCGACTGCTGATATTGACCGCCAATTTCAGCTCACGGGTTTCAGGATAATTTGTCCAGTCAACCAAAGTTTCGCAGCCTTGCCTCAAAATCCAATGACCGATAGACAGAATCAGGCCGGTTTCTTCGGCTAGCGGAATAAATTCGGCTGGAGAAACCATGCCGCGCTCGGCCTGATTCCAGCGTATTAGCGCCTCCGCGCCGACCGGCTGTGCTGATGCATCGACCTGTACCTGATAATGTAAACTCAATTCTTTACGATCCAACGCATTGCGCAAGTCTGTTTCCAAAGAGGCCCGCAAATTTAAAGTCTCCTGCATTTCGGGGACAAAAGCGCGGATCACATTTCGCCCGGCCTGCTTAGCCTGATACATGGCCAGATCGGCGCGTTTAAGCAATTCTTCGCTGCTGGTTTCGTGACCCAAAAACAGCACGAAACCAATACTGCCCGTGGAATAGTGTTCGACAAAAGAGTGTAATTTACTTTCGGGATTGGTTTTCAACAGGTAGAATTCAGCCAGATTACTGCGAATTTTTTCGGCAATGGCATGGGTCTGGATGGCTGCGTCAATCTCCTGTTCATCGAGACACTCCAGCATGATCACAAACTCATCGCCGCCTAGTCTGGCTACGGTATCGACTTCCCGCACACAGTTTTGCAAGCGTTGCCCCACTTCGATCAGCAATTGATCGCCCCGATCATGTCCCAAGGTATCGTTAAGCGTTTTAAAGTTATCAAGATCGAGGAACATTAATGCCCCGTGGGTCTTGTTACGGTTGCTGGCGCTGAGCGCCAGGTTGAGCCGATCAAACAGTAACGTGCGGTTAGGGAGTTTGGTCAGGGAGTCGTAGTAAGCCAAATCTTTAATGCGCTGTTCATCGGCCTTGCGTTGGCTGATGTCGGTGAAGGTGCCGACATAATTGGTGATCAGGCCTTCAGGATCGGTAATGGCGGTTATGCACAGCCATTCAGGATAGACGGTACCATTTTTCTTTTTATTCCAGATTTCGCCTTGCCAGTATTTATCGCGATTGATGCTTTCCCACATGGCGGCATAGAATTCACGGTCTTGCCGACCGGATTTGAGTATGCCTGCGGGTTTGCCGATAATCTCATCAGCGCTGTAACCGGTTAGTTCGGTAAACGACTTGTTGACCCGCAAGATGTTGTTGTCGGCATCAGTAACGAGTATGCCTTCCTGGGATTCAAACGCCGCCGCCGCAATGCGCAGCTCATGCTCGACTTTGAGCCGCAACTTCTCGCGGTCGAGATTGTCCAGCGCATAGGAAAGATCATCAGTCAGTCCGCGCATCAGGTCAATCAGGTCGGGGCTAAAGTAGTCTTGTTCAGTTGCGTAGACGGCAATAGCTCCGATACAGCGGCCGCCACGCATCAGCGGGAATGCCGCCGCCGCGTTAATGTTTTCTGCAGCGGCCATGGGTTGCCAGGGCAGCGTACTGGGTTCATCGAGAAAATTGTTGAAAATTTTTGGCGTACCTTCCCGGATTGCCGTCCCCATCGCCCCGCGTCCTTCCGGCAATGCCCCATCCGTCGAGATTTTGATATTCTGGAGGAAGGTAGAATCGGGATGACTGGCGGCTACTACACGCACCCAGCCATCCGGCTCGGTCATGCCCACCCAGACCAGTTTAAAGGCAACATGATTGGCTATGATCCGGCATACCTCGGTCAGTAACTTAACCTCGTCCGGTTCGCGCACAATAATGTCGGCGCTCTGAGTCCATGCCGCATACAGGTGGTCGATCCGCTCCCGCTGCCGTTCGGAATTGGACAGCGCATCCAGCATTTGATTAAACCCGTGCGCCAGTATGCCAACCTCATCCTCGCTGGAAATACGCGCCCGCACCTCAAGGTTTCCCCCCTTAACCTCGGCGGCTACCCGTAGCAGGTGATGCAACCTTCTGGTGAGTCTTCGCGCCAGTAGTATTGCAGCAGCCAACACTGTCAGCGCCGCAAACACTACAAAATTGATACCCATGACCACAACGGAGCGAAGATTGGCATTGACCCCGTTCATGGTCATTCCCACCCGCGCCCATCCCACATGGCGCTGCCCGGCCATCACCGGCGCGGCAACATCAATTTGATGGGTATTGGCAAGCAACACTTGAGTTTTTGGCGGCGAACTTAACAGTTTCTGATTTTGCGCGTCGGTAACGAATAGCCCGGCCTCGTCAGGCCGTGTGGAACTCAGCACTTCGCCGCGCAACGATAAAATATAGGCCCGTTCCAGATCGGGTAAGCCGACAAAACCCTGCAACACTTCCTTTAATCCGGCAATATCGTTGGCCAATACCCATGATGTGCTGCTGCTGGCTAGCGATGTGGTCAGCGAAATGCCTTGCTGCATCGCGGCGCGATAAAGAAAATTACGCTGCCGCTCAAATAACAGGCTGGCAAGTCCTATCATCATGATCAGCGCAACACCGCCAAATGACCACGCTAATTGATTCCGAATGGAGCCGCTAAAAAAAGCCCGTTGCGCTTTGCCCAGGTTACCAGCAGTCGTTCTTGTGTCCATTTATGTAACTACTCAGTTGGTGTTAAAATTGCCACAGATTCACAGATTATAAAACGACTCTTTTTGTTACTAATGATTTTTCGCCAAAATTGATAATTAACCCCAATGGACATTTAGATATTCCTAAATAATTTATGACCCAACTATAATGTTCATCAACTATTCCTTTTTGGGACTTGACTTCCAAAATAATTTGGTAAAATACTACAAAATCCGCAAAAAAACAATGAGGTAGGATTATTTCTTTGTATTCAACTGTATATTTTTTCTCGCGTTCATAAGGAATTTTTTTGTTATTAAACTCATATTCAATAGCGTCTTTATAAACTATTTCCAATAAACCCTTCCCCAAAATACGATGAACTTCCATACATATCCCAATAATTTGATAGCTTTCTTTTTGTAACGGATATTCCTTTTCTGAATATTTCATAAGCTTAATCTGTGAATCTGTGGCGTTTTGTTTTTGCTGCTGAGTAGTTATCCATTTACTCTAAAGGCCGTACTGTTTTGATAAAGGTCGCAATAAATGCCTGCACCGGCCCATAACTGTCATCATTAGCCGGTTCAAATCGGGTAACAGGAATACGTGCCAACATTTCCCGGCCCTGCTGATGCTGGTCAAGATTAAACAGCAGCGTAGCGAACTTGTCTGCCAGCGCCTTCGGCAGGTCTTTACGCACCACCCAGCCGTTGTTTTGCAGCGGCTCGGTTTGCCATTTGATTTCGAGCTGGCTAGCCAACTGGGGATTTTCCTTGCTGAATGTTTTCCACGGCACCGGCCAAGTTGCACCCGCCGCGACATGGCCGCGCAACACGTTGATGATGGACGATTCCTGGGAGCCGACATAGCGGTTTTCAATGTCACGGTTAACATCAAGTCCGTGAGTATGCAGGTAATACTGGGGCATCATGGTCGCCGCCAGCGCAGTCGGGGCAGGATAAGAAACGACTTTGCCCTTGAGATCAGCGACGGTGTTAATGCCGCTGTCGCGACGCACTAAAATAATGCCGCGAAAATCATCGTCATCGGCCATTTTGCCGAACACCCGATAGCCATGTTTAAGCGAATTGACGGTTTGATAAGGATTAGGCATCGCAAAATCGAAGTGTCCGCTATAAAGCTTCTTATCGAATTCTTCATAATTGCGCGATGCTTCCAGAGTAAAATCGGCTTCAGGCATGTTGGTGTTAATAAAATCGACAATGGGGCCGTAAACTTCAAACAGCCGCTTGGGATTATGCAAGGGATGGATGCCGATCACATATTTGGTCACATTGGATTTGCTTTGTGCGCTGAAACCGGGTTCATAAGCGTCTTCAGATTGCTTGTTCGAGCCTGCAAGTAACGGCAAATCCAATAATAATTTCCACCATTTGGTGATGACATTTTCTTGAGACTCGGCATTTTCATTCAATAGCTGAGCGGACTTGACTTGGTCTGCTACGGCTTCCATGGGAGGCGCGTCGGCAAAAACAACAAAACTCAACATCAATAACAGCGTTATGAAGCTATATCGGCGTAAAATTTCAAGCATAAAGTTGAAGCTCTGCTGCAGCGGGTTGTCGGGCTACGCTACGCTAATCTGCAATAGGCATTGTTACGTAGGTGGAGGTAGACCGAATGATACCCGTAATAGCTGGGCATTGGAATTTATTTGGATCTCTTATTTGCAAATTGAGTTAGTTGACTTAGCTAGATATATTAGACAAATCCTTTTTGTCATAAAAGGGTAATATGCTGTTTGCTAAAATACCCTATTTGTCCTTATCTCAATTTAATTATGCCTAGTTTAACTATTCTCGTTGTAGAAGATGAAGATGCCATCAGGGGGATGTTGATGATGGTACTTGAACAGGCCGGTTTTAGGTCGATGGCCGCAGCGGATGCGCAAGATGCGCAAAAAGCCCTGGATGAGGCCTTGCCCGACTTGATTTTGCTGGACTGGATGTTGCCGGGAACCAGCGGCGTAGAATGGGCCAGACGCTTAAAGAAAGATCCGCTATACCGCGAACTGCCTATTATTCTGCTGACCGCACGGGGCGAGGAAGAAGATAAGGTCAGAGGCCTGGAAATCGGCGCGGACGATTATATGACCAAGCCTTTCTCACCCAAAGAGCTGGTGGCGCGTATCCGTGCCGTTTTGCGCCGAACAGGAAAAGTCAACGATCTGGCGCAAATCACCCAGGGCGACCTCGTTTTGGATACCGAGCAGCACCGGCTCAGCATCGGCGATAAACAACTGGACGTGAGTCCGACCGAGTTCCGCTTAATGCAGTTTTTTATGACCCATCCCGACAAGGTATTTAATCGCACCCAATTGCTGGATCAAGTCTGGGGCCGTAGCGTCTACATCGAAGAGCGCACCGTCGACGTACATATCCGGCGGTTACGAAAGATTCTGGGCGAACACGGCCGGGAGGATCTAGTCCAAACCGTGCGCGGTTTCGGCTACCGGTTTTCCGTGGCGGACTCGTCAACTGCGTCAACCTCCACGACTTCGTAACCGCTATGGGTGTCTGGCAAAAAGAAATCATTACCGGATTGCTGCTGTTTGTGGCTGTGTCGATAGCGGGCGGCATGACCGGGCTGTTCATGCCCTTGGCGCTGGCGTTGACGCTGGGCATGTTAATGCGCCAGCTGTTCCAGATTAACCGCTTTGAAAAATGGATACGAACCGGCGGTGGCGCTAAATATCCCAAAACATCCGGCATTTGGGAAGAAATTTACTACCATGTTTACCGCATCAAAAAGAACGAGAAAAAGCGCAAAAAGAAATTGGGCAAAATGGTTGACCAGTTTCGCCAGTCCACCGAAGCGCTGCCGGATGCCGCCGTCGTTTTGGGCCCCAATGACGAAATTGAATGGGCGAATAAAGCGGCCAGGGAAGTTTTCGGCTTGCAGCATTCGGATAAAGGCCAGCGCATCCCCAATCTGATCCGTTTCCCTGAATTTATCCGCTATCTTAAATCCGGGAATTATACCGAGCCCGTCATCTTGCCTTCCCCGGTCAACCACCGCATCACGCTGGCCGTGCGGATTATCACCTATGGCGCAGGCTTGCGCCTGTTATTGGCCCAGGATGTGACCCAGCTGAAAAAAATGGAACGGATGCGCAAGGATTTCGTGGCTAACGTGTCGCATGAGCTCAGAACGCCGCTGACCGTTTTAAAAGGCTATCTGGAAACCTTGCAGGACATGGATGACGGCGAATCGCCGTTATTGACCACCTCGTTCCAGCAAATGCATGGGCAGACCGAACGCATGCAGCATCTGGTCGATGACTTGCTGTTGCTGACCCGCCTGGAAACCCAGCAGAAAAAAACCGAGTGCGTTAACGTCCCGGCTTTATTAAGCCAGATTTGCAAGGAAGCGCAGACCTTGCAAGACAGCATCCCAGCCCGGATTGAATTGAGCCTGGAAACCGATGTACATCTCACCGGCGAAGAGCAGGAATTGCGTAGCGCCTTCACCAACCTGTTGGGCAATGCACTTAAATATTCGCCGGATGATTCCGTAGTAAAAGTGCGCTGGCATCGAACCAACGACAGCATCGTGCTGGATGTTGAAGATCAAGGCGAAGGCATTGCAGCGGTCGACATCCCCCGCGTTACCGAACGATTCTACCGGTCTGAAGTCAAGCGCGTCAAAAAGGTGGGCGGCACGGGCTTAGGTCTGGCTATCGTCAAGCATGTACTGATGCGGCACGATGCCAAGTTGAACATAGCCAGTGAGCTGGGCAAAGGCAGCCGGTTTAGCTGTTATTTTCCGGTTAAGCGGGTTTGTAGTTAAGGAACTGGTACGTCGTGCGCACTCCTTATGAGCGCCGATAACGCCGACTCCACCCAGCCGAAACCGATTTTTTCTTGCTCAAGCCGCAAATTTTTACGTATTCGGTTGTCCCGCAAATCATCGTAGAATGCTTTTTCCTCAGAATTCAACCTAGGCAAGTCGCGTAACTCCTGCTTCTCTTCTTCGCCCCAATGCGCTTCAAACGCCAACAAAGTGTTGCGATCCATCAGCAACGACTCCACATGGTCGAACTGACTGCGGAGCTGATCGAGGATAGCAAAGCCGTGGGTGTCAATATCCCCCCAATAATAAATGCGGCAACGCGAAAGCCAGTCAGCCTTACTTAACATCTCAAACCCGTACCCCGCACCGAAAATGACCAGACTATCCTTGACCTCTGGAAAGGCCAAAAAGTTGATTTCGTTCTCGGTGATGAAGACACGCGTAATATTGGGGGTAAGTCGGGCAAAGCTCTCGGCATCAAGGCTGATGTCTTGGATAAGGCCGCCCGGCAATAGGGCGTGTTCAGCATCGAGAATACGGAAGCGAATACGCACCGATTTATCACGGAACCCGTAGCGCCTTGCGAACTGGTTTACGCCAGATGCCGTTGTATCGAAGGCTTCTGGCAGCAATACGGTGTCCAGCAATTCTGCCAGCACAGCGCGATGGGATTCGATAAACTTGCTGTGTACACCGGGGATATCCACCTGCCTGAGATACACATCAGGGCGCGGATGAGCCAGCAGCCAAGCAACGATTTCCAGCAATAAAGACCAGTCATCACTCTGCTCCAGCGCCCGCATTGGCCGTTTTACCAACCAATCCAGCAACTGCGGCTGGCGCTCAGTTGTCAGGTCAATCAAGGCTGTAAAACGGGCAACATCCCGACGTTTGCCGATCAGCGCCAAGGCATCGTCGAGAGTGTCGACCCATACTGCATTGGGCACGGCATTCGCGCCGAACACCCGGTGTTTGAACTCACGCTTTTCCACCCGGCAGTACGGCATCGCCAAAAGCTCAGCAATCCAGGTGCGCACCTCGTCGAAGCGCTCATTCATCTCGGTCGAGGTGGGCGCTTTGAGAGCCAAGCGTTTGGGGAATAGAGTCTCGCCGGTGACCAAGCTCGCCAGCAATTCTCCCCGATTCCACAGTTTGTGCAGCTGATCGCACAAATCGCCCGGTTTTGTCCAGTTGCTGAGGACTTTGGTTGCCACACGGTTTTTATAGAAGTTTTGCGGATTAGTTGTTCCGGTCAATTTGGTCATCCCTCTAACCTCACTTTCTCCGCCCGATACTCCTCAATCGTCAAATTGCGAATCTTGGAGGCGCGGCCATCTTCATTTTGGACAAAGCCAACGCTGGCAACAAAAGGCTCTATGATATGGATTTTCTGCAAGGGCGTGACAATCAACAGCTGTAGATTGAGTTGCTTAAACAGCTCCAGGCCGTATTGCGCCGATTCGTCCGAACCGCGCCCGAAGGCTTCGTCGATCACCACAAAACGAAACGAGCGCGAACGCACCGCGCCCCATTCAAGGCCGAACTGGTAGGCCAAGCTTGCGGCCAGGATGGTGTAGGCCAGCTTCTCTTTTTGGCCGCCCGACTTGCCGCCCGAGTCGGAATAATGTTCGTGTTCGCTGTCGTCCTCGCGCCAGCGTTCGCTGGCGGCAAATACGAACCAGTTGCGTACATCGGTGACTTTAGCCGTCCAGCGACGATCTTGCTCGGATTGCCCCTCCCGTTCTCGAAAGCGCTCGATAATCTGCTTGACTTCCATGAACTTGGCTTCGGAATATTGGCTATCGTCGGAGCCGGTCAGCGCCCCTTCGGTACAGGTGCGCAGTTCGGTCTGGAAATCGCGGATGTCGGCATCCGGTGTCGGTTGGGCCACCAGCAAAATATAGCGACCGGTATTGTAATCGATCTGGGTCAGGGACTCGTTGATGCGTTCGATGCGCTCCTTGATCGTTTCCCTCTCACGGTTCAGCTGCGAATGAAAGTTCGCCACCTCGCGGATGGTGTTCTCGTTCAGCAGTTCCTTAAAACGCGCTTCGAAACGCGGCAGGTCGTCGGCTTGCAGCTTGTCCAGCATGCTTTTATATTCAAAACCCGCCTCGATATTGGCATCAACTTCTGTCGTCTCCAGCTTGAATTGTTCTTTGTAGGCAGACATAGCCTGGATGATTTTGTCACGCAGGCGTTTGAGTTTTTGCTCCTCGTTATCGATCCTGGTCTGCAACCAATCACGCAGATCGCGTTCACGGTTATCGCAGGATTCGACGGTGAGTTGATGCTCGCCCAAAGCTTCGCTACGTATGCCGTTAAGGCGTTCGAAATAGGCGGAATGAATTGCCAGTTCGGAACTATCGACCAGCGTAACGGTTTGGTCACGCAAACTTTCGAAGGTTTCGCGCTTGGCTTGGGTAGCTCCGAGTTCCTGGGATTTTTCGGCAAATTTCCTCTCGGTGACAGTGAGTTCATCGCGGAGTGCTTTTAGCCGTTCGGTCAGTTGCTTTAGCACATCGGAAGCAGACTCCAGCTTTTGCTTTTCGTCCGTCAGCTGAGCCACTTCTACAGCAAGTGACTGCCAGTCGAGCTCCCTAAAATCAATATATTCTTCGAGTCTCGACAACACAGTAAGACGCTCATTAAGCGCGTTCTTTTCGGCCTGAATCTTGCCCATAAGATTTCCCAGCTCACCCAAGCTTATTTCCAATACTCTTGCTTTAGCTTCAAGCGTAGCGATCTTAGCCGCATTAGTCCAGCCCAGTACATAGCGACTGCGGTCATCCAGCCGGTGACGGTCATCTTTTTCGTGGCGCTCACCGGATGCCTTGATCTGGCCTGAACGTGTAATGGCGAAAGTTTCACGACGGAACTGCTCTTGCGTTGAGCAACAGACCACATTGAAACGGCGTGCCAGCTCATATTCAAGCCAGTCGTAGCAAAGAGAATCCGGCTTGATGGTCAGCTTCCGCACTAGGGAATCCCTATGCAAGCTTTGCAGCTCACCGCGAGAACCCTGGCGCATCCTATAATAAACCAAGCGCCCCTTAAGATGCGTTTTATCGACCCAGTCCACGACTTTGGGATAATGCTGATCCGGCACCAATAGCGACAAGCCGAAGTTGCGTAACAGCCGCTCGACGGCTCCTTCCCAGTCACGCTCATCGTCATGCACTTGCAGTAGTTCACCGGCAAATGGCATGTCCTCCTCTGCCAAATCGAGGGCTTCACACAATTTAGTGCGAATTTTTACTTGAATGTCTTCAATGTTACTACGCCGGACTTTCAGGCTGTTGATTTCTGCGGCGAGATCATCGTGCTCCTGTTTGCCTTGATGCAAGCTCACCACATGCTTGTTTAAGTCGTTTTGCAAATCGACATCTTGCAGCCGTGCGGCTTCTGTCAAAACCGAAAAGCGTTGTCGTTGATCAAGAAAACTGAGTTCATCGCCTGCTGGATTTTCGCCGACAGTGCGTACCAGTTCGGCGTAACGCTGTGCCTTGCGCTCACGCGCCTGCCGCTCCTGCTCCTTTTGGCAAATTTCAGCAGCCAGCCTTTCCAAGCGGTCGCCACCGTTGTCGGCAATGCTGCGTTTAAGTTCATTTTCTTCTAAACGCTGCGTATTTTTAAGTTCCTCAAACCGCGTGACCTGGAGATTTGTCCGTTGCCATTCCTCATTAAGCCCTGCGATACGTTTGTCCAGTAACTCAATTTTCAGCCCGGCAAAATAAGGCCGCAGTGCCTCGCGACAAGAGCGCAATTGTTCGGCTTCTGCGACTACAGCCGCATGGCGATCACAATCGGCGACCAATGGCGTGAGCAACTCCACTTGCCGCTTGGCCTTCAATACCGCCTCATGCGCCCGATTCAGGTCATCGAAGTGGCTAATCAATGCGGTGATGCGCGGTGCAACATCAAAAGGTTCGAGCATGTGGCTGCGCACGAAGTCGGTCAGGTTACCCACCGATTTCATCGATACGGTTTGATGGAACAGCTCCAGCGCTTGTTCGTTGTCGATACCGAAACGGCGACGGAACCATGCGCCGTAGGGCGGAAAGTTTTCATAAATCTCGACACCCAAGCCGCGCAGTTTCTTACGTAACGCACCAATGTCTGAACCAAACCGTGTAAAATCTGCCGCAATTGATAAAGCGCGTTCCGCACCGACAAAGAAGCGTGCCGGTTGTTGTGCATCTTTCATCCAGAAGACCTGCGCCAAAGTTACTGTTTGGTCGTAGCCCGCGTTATGGAAAACGCCTAATATCACTGAATAACTGTTATGATCGCGTAGCGGCACCGGCTTGGCGGTGCCGCTGACCTCATTGCGTTCGGACTTGTAATGCCCGAGTACGTAAGAACGTAGCGACCGTTCTTTGCTGTCCGCTCCGGCCGCCTTGTTGTAGGCAACACGATGCGCAGGCACCAGCAGTGTGGTGACTGCATCAACCAGCGTCGACTTGCCTGAGCCTATATCGCCGGTGAGCAAACTATTCTTACCTCCTGGATTAAGCGCCCACACCCGACCATCGAAAGTACCCCAGTTAAAAACCTCCAGGCGCTGTAAACGAAAACCCGAGAGCGCATCATCATCGGTAAACTCCAGGCTCAACTGCATATCATTCATCTGTATTGCCACCCACGGTTATGCCAAGCTGAGCTTGATACGCCGCCAGCCGCTTATCGAAATCATCGAGCCACTGCGCATCGACAAAAGACTTGAGGATGCGGCGCACCTCGAACTCGGCAGCTTGCCCTGTGCTAGATTTAAGTTTACGCAGAAAACCCAACTCCACAATCTTGTTAAGGTGGGTCTCAATCTGGTCGATCAGTTTGGCCTCATTGCTGCTTTCAGGCAGGAACACCCGAACCAACTCGACCATCTCATCCCGGCTAAGCACCAAACGCGTGTCGCCGCCGCAGGCATCGAACTCGGCCAATTTCTTGCGCAGCAGCGCCAGCAGCAAGCTCACCGGAAACGACAACGGACGCCTTGCCACCAAGCGCGGCAACTTTAGCGTTACGTCATCTTCGTTTAGCGTCCGGGAGCGCAAAAAAGCATAACCCTCCGCCTCGTCCAGCGCCAGCTCAAGGCCCAGTATTACAACGTAATCCCGCACCCGTGCTTGCAGATTGAGCAAGGCATTCCAGAGGCCCGCATCCGCTTCTTGATAGATAACGCCTTTTAGCAGCAGGATGACTAAGGCCGATAAATCATTAGGCACTGCGGCGCTTTCAAGTTCTTGTTCTAGCATTTCACCTCACAAAAATTACACGCGGCAACTGCGCTTGCTTGATAGCATCTCGTCCATCCGGTTGTTCTCGTCGCCAGACGATAGTTTCAAGCTCATCTTCATCGACCACGGTCTTAAACACATCGTTCGCAAGTTGCAAATAGGCTACCAATTCTGCCAAGCCGTGTTGTAGCGGCTGCATCTCGCACAGCTCACGCAAGGTGACTTGCGAGCGATCCTGTAGGGAGTGACGAATATGTCGGGTCAACTGCGCCTTGTCGATCACGATTTGCGAGTACAATGCCGCAGCATCAAGTTCAGCGTCGCCTGTTTCCAGCTCAATATCAGTAATTAACGGTTTGATGGTTGGCGTGTACAGTGGCCGTTCCATCGGCAAATCAATGTCGGCTGCGGTGTCGACGATGCTGATCACCTCGCCCGATGGCGGCGATTCCCGCAGTGCCAAAGCCTTGGCCTCAATGCCGTGCAAAATGTCCATGATGCGCCTGTTCTCCAACCAGACTTGGTCATCCAGAAAACGCCGCAGCTGTTGCGAAAGCTGGGCCACGGTGCGCTGGGTATGTTCGCCAGCCTCCAGCCAGTCGTAATGCACTCGCCGGGTGCGGGCATCGGGCTTAAGCTCGGCGACCGGGGGCAAGGCCAACACGCGATCCAGCAAATTTGACAGCTCTTCCTGACGGCGGCTGGACATCAAAAAATCCCAAAAGGCGCGGAAACTACGGCCTTGGTCGGAGTCTGAAATAGCATCGCGCTCGCCCATGATTTCTTCCAGCAGCTCACCTTTGGAACCTTCCCACAAGGCAATGCGTTCGCGCACACGCCGATCCAGACCACGAAAGTTCTGTTCCACCTCGCGGAAATCGGTCAGCAATTCCCGTGCGATTTGGATAAATTGCTGAAACCGGTCTTTTAGTGCCGTGTCGTCCAACAATGAAATATCGCCAGCCAGTACACGGGCAATCTCAATATCAATCTCATCCCGCCGCTTGTGCAATTCGATAATGCGTATCTGCGGGTCGGTCTCGCTGCCTTCGCTCATCTGCTTAAGTAATTCGAACAGGGTCAGCAAGCGCGACTCTGTACCGACGAAACTGCGCTCGGTCAGCGTCCCCAACCATGCAATTGCTTTCTCGGTCGGGGGGGTCAAGTCGAAATGGGGTTCGTCCGACCCCGGAAGGTAGAACTTGCGCAGCCAACCCTTGTCGGTAGCTGCCCAGTCGTTAAGGTAGTCGAACGCCCGCTTCGGGAATTCATCGGCACCCAAACGTTCGCGCAAAGCAAACAGCTCATCTTCCAAGGCTTCAGCTAAATCCGCTTGAGCCATTAGCCGTACGTTGGGTTTTATGAATACGCGTTGCAGAAAGCTTGCCACCAACGGCGCATGAGGCGAACTCAACAGCCTCCAAGCTGGGTGGCTTTGACGTAGCTGATCTAGTGTCGCGTAGTCCAGACTCAACCCGCATTCTCCACGATGGAATATATCGCTATTGTTTGAGCTTGTATGAACATCTTTCTGTAAAACATGCTTACGCCTGTGATTCCAGCTTAACTTTACAGGCTAGCCAATCCGTCCAAGCCGAAAAATTATCGCCCTTGGTTGATGACAGCTGGATGATCTGGATGTCGGGGTTGACCTGCCGGGCGAAATTAATGCAGCGCTCGACATCAAAATCGACATAAGGCAGCAAGTCGGTTTTGTTGATGATCATTAAATCGGCGGCATGGAACATATCCGGGTATTTGAGCGGTTTGTCGTCGCCTTCGGTCACCGACAGCACCACGACTTTATGCGCTTCGCCCAAATCGAATGAGGACGGGCAGACCAAGTTGCCGACGTTTTCTATGACCAGCAGGCTGTTGGCTTTTACGTCCAGCTCTAAAATTGCATGACCGATACCGTGTGCGTCGAGATGACAGGCTCGACCGGTGTTGATTTGCAACGCGGGCACGCCGGTGGCCCTGATCCGATCCGCATCATGCTCGGTTTGTTGGTCGCCTTCAATGACGGCGATAGGGAAACAGTCTTTTAAGACTTTGATGGTTTCAACCAGCAACGTGGTTTTACCCGCACCGGGGCTGGAAACCAGATTCAGCGTGAAAATATGATGCTGCTGAAAATAGGTTCTGTTTTGCTCTGCGTAGGCGTTATTTTTACTGAGCAAATCCTGCTCGACTTTAACCAGCCGCTCGGCATCATGATGGTGATGACCATGGTCATGCTGATGGACTCGCCCGTTTACCAGCTGGAGTTTGTTAATTTTGCCGGGTTGGCTGCAACCGCATATTCCGCACATAAAGGGTGACCTGTAAGAGTGTAAGTGTTTTATTCTTTAGCTTGTTTGCTTACTTAGGAACGAGCATGAAATAAAGTGGACAACTGTGTGCAGCAGGAGTGCAAGCTTTGCTTGCGCATGCAGGCGAAGCCTGCACTCCGACTATTGGCAACTTGCCAAAGTTATTCCATGCTCATTCCTTAGGCGATTCCCGAAAAAGAACAGCCCAGCAAGCATCTGATCCGTAGAAAAACATGATCCACGAAAGACACGAAAGACACGAAAAAAAACAATCGAAAAAATCCTGTTGTAGAGTTTTTCGTGCTTTTCGTGTCTTTCGTGGACGATCCGTTTGATAGATTCATTATTGGAAATCACCTTAGATAACAATCAAGTCTTTAATTTTCATTTCCGCGCCTTGGATGATTTTAACCAGAGGGCTGCCGCAATGGGGGCAAGGATCATACAATGTTTCCAGCTCGACTTGCAGGCCGCATTGCTGGCAAATCCCCAGTCCCGCCAAATCGGAAATTATCAATTCGGCATGCTCTGCCAACGAGCCTTTCATCACAACATCGAAACCGAAACGCAACGCATCCGGCTCTACACTGGAAAGTTTGCCAATTTCCAAGGTCACTTGGGTGATCTTGGTGAAGTTCTGGCTCAGAGCATGATTTTCCAGGATTTCCCTGACGTTTTCAAGGAGAGAGAGTTCATGCATGGCTGTCCCTGCCATGCCCCCTTCGGGCCAGTGCAGATCTGCTCCGGGCAGATTTGTCATGCATGGCTGCCCCTGCTATGCCCCGCCCCTACGAGGCTTATGTTAAGCTGCATTTACCTGTTTCAGCCAAAAACCCAGGTCGGGGTTGCTTAACAATCGCCCAGCAAATGCACATGCATGCACTAAATTATTTTTTGCATTTGCGCTTAAACCATCGCCCAGTTCGAATTGCTCGGCTTTGATGCTCAACAAAAAACACGGCGGCGGCTTTTGCTTTTTTATCGACCGATAGACATCCAAAACCGCAGCAGGACTCATCGCGTGAGTCGTGTAGCTTTTGTCCCGAACGGGTTTCAGTACGGTAAAGTTAAACGGATCGGCGCAGGCTACGGACGCATCGACAAACATGACCAAGCGTCTGTTTTCCAGATCCAGCGCATGTTCGATTTGCAATTGGAAATCGGTCAATACTTCTATCACATCCAGGTCGCAATGCGTTTCGGCGTATTCGAGCAGCAACGGCCCCAGCGCATCGTCGCCGCGACTGAGATTACCGTAGCCGAACAGCAATACCGGTTTAGCCATTATCCCGCTCGATTTGCCCGTCGCTGTGTTTGACCAGTTTGTCGATCAGCTTGCCTTCTGCATCGACCAACTCAAGTTGCAGCGGCATCTTGCCTACCGCATGGGTCGCGCAGGACAAACACGGATCGTAAGCGCGGATCGCCACTTCCAGGTTGTTCAATAAGGGCTCGGTCAGTTCCCGACCGGACAAGTATTCCGCCGCCACCTGCCGCACCGATTCGTTCATCGCCATGTTGTTGCTGGTGGTCGAGACGATCAGGTTGGCCTTGGTGACGATGTCGTTTTCATCGACCTGATAGTGATGGAACAAGGTGCCGCGCGGCGCTTCAATCACGCCGATGCCTTCATAGCGTTTTTCGCCTTGCGCCACCAAATCGGAACCCATAATGTCCGGGTCGTTGAGTAGCTCTTTAATGCTTTCGGCGCAATGCAGGACTTCGATCAGGCGCGTCCAGTGATATGCCAGTGTGCTATGCACCATCGCTTCGCCGCTGTGCGCTTTAAATTCGACTCGGGCGGCTTCCGCCAACGGCGTGTCGATGTAATCGCAGTTATTGACCCGCGCCAAAGGCCCGACCCGATACCAACCGTTTTCCTGTCCCAGCGACAGCAGATAAGGAAATTTCATATACGTCCATGAGCGGACTTCCTCATGGATATAATCGTTATATTTGCAATAATCGACCTGATCCATGATGGTCTCGCCGCGCTCATTCTTGGCGCGGATACCGCCGTGATAAAGCTCCAGTGCGCCATCCGGCTTGGTCAGGCTCAGGTAATTGGTGCGCAGGGTCGCAAACTCATCGTAATAAGGCAGGTTGGAGCAATGCACTTTCTTGATCAGCGCAACCGAACCCGCCGCCCACGTTATCATCTGGTCGATATCTTCCAATAGGTAGTCGCGCTCGGCTTTAGTTAGCGACTTATTCATGCCGCCCGCAATCGCGCCGGTGCCGTGAATACGTTTACCGGACACCATGCGGATCACTTCCTGGCCGTATTTGCGCAGTTTTACTCCCTGTACGCCTATGTCGGTATGCTCGGCCAATACCGCAATCACCGAACGCTTGCTGATGTCGCTTTCAAAACCGAACAGCAAATCCGGGCTGGATAGATGGAAGAAATGCAGGGCGTGGGATTGCATCACTTGTCCGAAATGCAGCAGACGCCTTAATTTGTCCGCTGCAACGGGCAGGTTTTCAGGATCGATACCGACCAGTTGGTCTATGGCTTTGGCAGCGGCCAAATGATGACTGACCGGACAGATGCCGCATAAACGCTGTACCAAAACCGGCAGCTCCCAATAGGGTCGGCCTTGTATAAATCGTTCAAAGCCGCGAAACTCAACGATATGCAATCTGGCTTGCTGGACTTTATTATCCGCATCCAGCAATAAAGTGACTTTGCCGTGCCCTTCAACGCGCGAAACCGGATCGACGACAACGCGTTTTAAACTGTCGCGGTTTTCGGCTGTTTCTAAATGTTCGTACATAATTTTTCTCGTATTTTGTAGGTCGGGTTAGCGATAGCGTAACCCGACAATTGCCGCTTTGATGTGTTGGGTTACGCTATCGCTAACCCAACCTACGCGGCTCATCATTAATGCGGCGCGACCAATAACCTTGTAACTCATGCTTTAAGGCTTCGGGTTTACCCAAGCCTGTGTATGGATTACGCGTCGTTTCTTTAATCAGGCTAACAAGACGTTTATAGAGTTTTTTATCCTCGCTTGCCCAGCTAGTAAAATCCTCAAAAGCATCTTGTTCAAAAGCAATATTCATTACAGATCGTTTAAATGGGCAGTTACCAATTTACCCTTTTTTACATTGTCTATCGCTCCTAATAGACGCGCTTTATTAGCGGGATCGCTCAATAAATAATCGGTTTCATCCTGTTCGGCTTGTGCCGTTTCGCAAATAGCAATCTCAATGTCTTTGTGTTGAAACTGCGCTTTGATGGATGCTATAAAATTTTCGTTTATCTCATCAGCATTGATTTTATAAAGTGTGTACATGGTTTTCCTCTCACTTGTTGAGTCGCTTAATCGTAATGAACCAACTCATAAGGCAA
>CAMAUL010000073.1 GCA_945861405.1 Candidatus Methylobacter oryzae
TATTGAGAGGCTAATAGGGAGGAAAAGAGCCTTGATGGGGTGATAAATCAGAACCAAGGGCATTAAAAATCCCAACAAACCATTTTTTTAAATTTTAAACGTGATTAAGCGGGGTGGTTCGCTCTATTAATCCGACAGCCTCCTAGTGCTGTAAATAAACTCCTCCTAAAAACCGGTACGCAGCCCCAAGTAAAACGCCGCGCCATTAAAATTAAAGTCGTAAAGCTCAGGGGTGCGTTCATCGGTGATGTTTTCGCCGCGCAAATACACTTCCGTTTTCGGCGTTAGCTGGTATTTTAGAAGGACGTTGATGCGAGGGGCGGATTTGGCTCTGAGGGTATTGGCCGAATCGAACCAGTAGCCGCTACGAGCAGTCAATTCCACCCGTAACTTTAATGGTTGCAACAATTTCACTTCATTCCAGAATACACTCTGGTGCTCGGGTCGAGACTCTACGCGCAGCTGCGTCACGGGGTTTATGGCATTCATATAGCTGTAATTTAAACCGCTTTCCCAGATGTTCGTCCAGCGGTGCTGCGACTGCATTTCTGCACCCCAAACATCCGCTTCGGGTATATTACCCGCCCTAGCTGTGCCTGTTTTTGGATTCCATTGCATGGCAATCATTTGCCGGTAATTCTGATAATAACCGCTGACTTTGACTTCACTCTCGGGCAATGGCTGCCAACGCCAGCCGATTTCGCCCCCGGCACTATGTTCTCCTTGCAACGCCTTATTACCAACAAAAGGGGACATGAGTTCGCTGACACCGGGCTGGCGATAGCCGGTGCCGCCGTTAGCCCAGACACTCATATCTTGCGGCAATAACCGGTTAACGCCCAACGTAAATACTTGGTGATTGCCGTAAGTATCGCCATGATCGGAACGCGCATCGGCGCTCCATTGCCAAGCGCCCATGGCTAATTCGCCACGCACATTGGGACTGACCACGGTCTGTGTTACCGGCAATTCCGCCACCTGCTGTTGTTGGGTGTTGATCCCCCACACCAGCAAGGCCTGATTCTGGTTGTCCGCGCTCAGCGGCAAGCGATGGGTGTTTTTCCAATCCAGTAGGTATAACTGGTTGGTGATTGAAAACGGCCTGATCAGGGTTGCTGCCATCTTTTGCCGATCTTGAGTGTAGCCAAATTGCAGCGAACTGTTCCAATGCGCGGCCAGATCATAATGACCACGCAACTGCGCCACCCAGGTTTCATCCGACAATCTGCCCTGCTTATCGTCCACCCAGCCCATAGTGCGTATTGGCAATACCAATCCTGGGCCGTCGATGTCTTCATCGGTGCGCACAAAATACAACGATGCATCCAAACCGCCCCGGCTGAACTCTTTAGACCAGTTGCCCGAGGCATGGGTCATGCCGAAGTTATCACGCTCTGTACCCGTTTGTGCCTGATTAATGCCGCTAGCAACATCGCTACGCCCGATCACGACTGAAAAATCACCGGCTTGGGTAGTCAAGCCGCTACCGATAGCGCCGCGCACCGTGTCGTAACTGCCGCCTTCAATACGCAAAAAACTGTCCTTTCCCTGCATGTGCCGGGTTTGTAAATGTATGGCTCCGCCGAGGGTGCGGCTGCCATGCCGCTCGCCGCCTGAGCCTCGCGTCACCGGGACCTTGTCTAAGGCATCCAGCGCATAGTGACTCAACGAGTAATATCCAACAAAATTGGCAAATAAGGGTACGCCGTCCAACGTGACCAGGCCTTGTCCGCCGCTGGCACCGCGCAAACTGATTTTGGACGGCATCTGCCCGCTACCCTGATTGAGCATTAAGCCGCCCTGGTTTTTTAATGCGCTATTAAGATCGGACATTTCGGCGGCTTGTAACGCAGCTCGGTCTAATTGATTGCGCATGCGCGGATGATTAATTAATTCAGCATAAGTCCGGTCGTCGTAAACGGTCATGGGGGTTAGCGAAATGGCATCTTTTCCGGCTAATGCGCCAGTCGACAGGCACAGTAAAAAACTGCTCAGCACCGCTGCCGGGTACTTTTTGCTTGACGATGATTTAAGAGGGGGATTGGTTGAGATCATAGGTTTTTTCGGCATTTAACCTGCGCTACGGCGGTTGCTGCTCTTTTTCATTGTTATTAATCAACTGTTAAAACACGCTTCGGTCTACGTAGACTAATAAAATGGCTGTTGAAAAGTGATAATCATTGGATGTCGTTAGACAAAAATAAAAAACATCAAGTTCCGGCGCGCACGACTTTCTACGCATCATATTTCCCAGACAATTGCAGTAACACAAAAACCGCCCCAGTCCCGCCGTCTTTAGGCGGTGCGGAGCAAAATGCCTGGACATCCTGGTGCTGTCTGAGCCATAGGTTGAGGTTGTTTTTGAGTACGGGATGGTTGCCTTCCGAACGATAGCCTTTGCCGTGGACGATATGTACGCAGCGGCAGCCGTCTTTTACACTGTCATGCAGGAAATGCAGCAGCTGCCGCTTCGCCTCAACGCTGTTCAGCCCGTGCAGGTCGATTTCCGCGTCCAGGCCGAACTGTCCTTTGCGTAGTTTTTTCAGCACACTATGCTGTAGTCCCGGTGCCATAAAACTCATCGAGTCTTCAATGCCCAGTTTTTCGACATCAAATTCAGCCGCAGTGCTTAAGTGATCTTCCACGTTAACGGCTGGTGTTTTAGGATAAGGCTTGGGTTTGTTCCCCTCCGTTAACAGCACTTTGTCGCTTTTTACGGCATGTACTTTGCCGATAGTTTGACGAAACAAATCGCTGTCTTCTGGAGTAAGGTTTTTTTTTGCCATGAAAGCTGATTTTGTTGTGTATTGTTGCTAATATGATTGATTTTATAGCTTAATCCGCTTCAGGGCGATTGATAATGCATATTTTATTGAGTAATGACGACGGCTATTTGGCCGAAGGTCTTGTTGCATTAGCCGATGCATTGCGCGAGCATGCCGACATATCGGTGGTGGCGCCGGATAGAAACCGCAGTGCGGCGAGCAATTCGTTGACGCTGGAGATGCCGTTACGCGCTTATCCGATGGACAACGGCTTTATTAAGGTTGACGGCACACCCACCGATTGCGTGCATTTGGCAATTACCGGCTTGCTGAAAACTGAGCCGGACATGGTCTTTGCCGGGATTAATCACGGCTCCAATTTAGGTGACGATGTGCTGTATTCAGGTACGGTTGCGGCGGCAACCGAGGGGCGTTTTTTGGGATTGCCTGCCGTCGCCATTTCGTTGGCGGGTACTAATCCCAGTCATTTTGAAACCGCAGCCCAGGTTGCCGTGACGCTGTTGCGGCAATTGGTTAAAAATCCCTTACCGCAGGATACGATTCTTAATGTCAATGTGCCCGATGTTGCCATTGAAGACCTGAAAGGCTATCAGGCAACCCGGTTGGGCCAGCGACATAAGTCGGAGTCGGTCATCAAGAGCGAGGATCCTCGCGGGCGCATTATTTATTGGGTAGGGCTGCCGGGGGCGGAACAGGATGCTGGCCCCGGCACTGATTTTTATGCGGTTAATGCCGGTTTTGTGTCGGTTACGCCGTTACAGCTGGATTTGACTTGGTATGAACGGATTAATGATTTAAAAGTGTGGTTACCCCAGGAGCATGATTTATGATTCAAAGCCTTCAAGGAATAGGCATGACCTCTCCTCGCACCCGCGAGCGGATGATCAACCGGTTAATGGAGCAGGGCATCAGTAATAATAAAGTGCTGGATGTGATACGCAATACGCCCCGGCATATTTTTATGGACGAGGCGTTGGCCAGCCGGGCTTATGAAGATACCGCGCTGCCGATAGGCTATAACCAGACGATTTCCCAGCCGTATATTGTCGCAAAAATGACTGAGTTGCTGCTGGAGTCGTCGGGTCGATTAGCAAAGGTGCTGGAAATAGGCACCGGCTGCGGCTACCAGACGGCAATTTTGGCGCAGCTGGCCGATAATGTTTATTCGGTTGAAAGAATCGCGCCGTTGCAGAAAAAAGCCAAAGACCGGCTATGGGATTTAAAACTGAAAAATGTCAGTTATAAGCACAGTGACGGTGGCTGGGGATGGCCGGACTATGCACCGTATGATGGCATTTTGGTGGCTGCTGCACCGCCGGAAATACCGGAAATGCTGTTGGAGCAACTGGCGGTCGGCGGGGTGATGGTTATCCCCATCGGCAACAGGAGCGGCAGTCAACAGCTACAGCGAGTGATGCGCACGGAAACCGGCTATGAGATTGAAGAGCTGGAGTCAGTTGTTTTTGTGCCTTTCCAATCAGGAAGGAAATAAACCTGTTTCGTAACTACTCAGTGCCATCAAATCCAATGGAACGCCGATGACGCAGATGAATATGATGAACACAGATAATTCATGAAAAATCTTACATATCATAATTATCAGCGTCATCGGCGTTCCATTTTTGGCTGCTGAGTAGTTATAAAAATTGTATGATAAAACCTTGCAATGGTAGAAACACCGGCACACGGCCAAATATTTGTCCTGGGTAGCATTTTTTTTGAGGTCATAAGCGGGTGTGATGCGTGATTTTGCAATGAAGTCAGCAGTTATATGATTTTCTCAGCGCCAATTTAAGGTTAATATCAACCCTTATGAAAATAAATTTCGATTCAAAAAAGATTCTGGTAATCGAGGATCAGGCGATCATACGAGAAACCATTAAACACATACTGTATTCATTGGGTGCACGGCACATCGTTGAAGCAGGAACTGGTATTAATGGAATTGTTGAGATGAGGCGCGTTCACTTTGATATTGTCCTCTGCGATTATAATCTGGGCGACGGGAAAAACGGTCAGCAGATTTTGGAGGAAGCAAAGCATTTTAAATTGCTGCCGTTTGACGCCATTTTTATCATGATTACCGTTGAACAGAGCAAGAACATGGTGCTTAGCGCCCTCGACTGCAAGCCTGATGATTACCTGATAAAGCCTTTTAATCGGATACAGCTGTCAACCCGGATCGAACGCTGTATTGCCCGTAAGACGTATCTTTCCAGTGTTGAACGCGAAATTGATATAGGCAATATTTATCAGGCGATACAAAACTGTGAAAAACTGCTTCAGCAGGGCGATAAAAACACCCATTTACACATATTAAAAATACGTGCCGAATTAGCTATTCTAATCAGCGACTTCAAGGCAGCCCAAAAAATTTACCAGGAAATACTGCAAGAAAGAGATATCCCCTGGGCAAGGTTGGGGTTGATTGTTATCGTTTTTATGGAAGGCCATTATGAGAAGGCTGTTGAGTCGCTCATTCAGTTCATCGATCAATATCCTATGATGTTGGAAGCTTATGACTGGCTGGCAAAATCTTATGCTGCCTTAGGTAACGATGAGGATGCGTTAGTTGCGCTTAATCAGGCGGTTGATCTCTCACCTCAAGCCATTTTAAGACAGCAACGATTGGCCTTGCTAGCGGATAAAGCGGAAAATAATGAAGTTGCCAAAAAAGCTTATAAAGCGGCGGTTCATTTAGGCAAGCATTCTGTGCATGGATCGTCCAGGGATTTTTCAGGCTTGGCTAAAGCCCACTTAAAATCTAATTCAGCCGATGATGCGCTGAAAATATTGAACGATATGAATAAGGTTTTTTTAAATGACCCTGATTCAAGAGTTAGAGCCGCAATATTGGAGATCGAGATTCAACAAGCAAAAAACAACGGGGTAGTGGCGCAAAAACCGTATGAAAAAGCGTTCAAGTTAAACGAGCAATTCGGCAAGCAAATATCCAGGGAACTGCGTCTGGAAATAGCAAAGATCGCTCATCTGAGCGGAGACAGTGATGTTGTCGATGAAATTCTTGCGGATTTGATTAAAACCAACATTGATGACAAACATTTTATCGCTGAGGTCGAAAAAATGTGCAGCACCTTTATCAGCGATAATTATGCGGCAAGCTTGATTAGCCGGATAAAACAGGAATTAATCGATATTAACAATACGGGCGTCAGTTTTTTCAAGGAAGGCAGGATTGAAGATGCTCTTGCAGTTTTTGAGAATGCCATCGAAAAAATGCCTAACAACCGGACGGTTACTTTAAATATGCTGAAAATCATTATTCATGATCTTAAAACATCCAGGCCCGACCCTGAAAAAACCATGCATGCCCAGTCCTGCATCAATAAAGCCATTCAAATAGGCGTTCCCCACGATCTGCTTGGCGGCATCCAACAGGAGCTGGATAAAATCAAATATACAACCGTTGGCTAAAAAACCAGTAACAATTCAGCCGCAGATCACCAAAAGTAGGCGCCTCTAGGCGACACAGATTAAACGGATTGTTTATTATAAAGGAGCCGTTTAAATGCTGGCTCATTGTAAAGCGGATGGGAAATATTGAGAGGATGGGTAGTTCTTTATGTTTCAGTTTATCAGCGTGTATCCGTGCAATCTGTGGCGGATGGTTGCATTTACTGAAGAAGAGGCAAGCCGCCGGGCAGACAAGCCGCCCGGCGTACCTTGATAGCTTACTTCTTTTTGTTGCGTTCGTTCACTTCTTTGATAACTTCTTCCGACACGTTTTTCGGGCACGGCAAATAGTGCGAAAATTCCATGGAGAACTGGCCGCGACCAGAAGTCATGGTGCGCAAGTCGCCGATGTAACCGAACATTTCGCTTAGCGGCACATCTGATTTGATACGAACCCCTGATGCAGCTGCATCCTGAGATTTGATCATGCCGCGACGACGGTTAAGGTCGCCGATAACGTCACCGACATGATCTGACGGAGTGAACGTATCCACTTTCATGATCGGTTCGATCAGTTGCGGGCCTGCTTTCGGGATCGATTGACGGAACGCCGCTTTCGCAGCAATTTCGAACGCAATCGCAGAGGAGTCAACCGCGTGGAAACCACCGTCAGTCAAGATAACCTTAAAGTCCAAACAAGGGAATCCGGCCAACACGCCTTTATCAAGCATGCTTTTAAAGCCTTTTTCAACCGCCGGCCAGTATTCCCGTGGTACGTTACCGCCGGTAACCGCAGATTGAAAGACAAATCCGCTACCGGGTTCGCCGGGCTCGATGATGTAGTTGATTTTGCCGTATTGACCTGAACCACCCGATTGCTTCTTGTGGGTATATTCGTCTTCAACCGATTTGGTAATGGTTTCGCGGTAGGCTACTTGGGGCTTGCCGACGATAACGTCAACGCCGTGGGTACGTCTTAAGATGTCGACTTTAATGTCAAGATGCAGTTCGCCCATGCCTTTAAGAATGGTTTCGCCACTGTCTTCATCGGTCTCAACGTGGAAAGAAGGATCTTCCTGGATCATTTTACCCAGCGCGATACCCATTTTTTCGGAAGCTGCTTTGTCCTTCGGTGAAATCGCTAATGAGATAACGGGATCAGGGAACACCATCGGCTCCAATGTCGCCGGGTATTTCGGATCACACAGGGTGTGCCCGGTTTGCACGTTCTTCATGCCCAATACTGCAACAATATCACCTGCTTGCGCAGATTCAAGCTCGGCGCGAACATCGGCGTGCATTTCCACGATACGACCGATACGCTCGGTTTTGCCGGTAAAGGTGTTGAGTACCGAAGTGCCTTTTTCCAGTTTGCCTGAGTAGATACGCAGGAAAGTCAGTGCGCCAAAACGGTCATCCATAATTTTAAATGCCAGTGCGCGTAGCGGTTTGTCCGCATCAACGATAGCAAAGAGACCGGTTGCGTTGCCTTCCAGATCGACTTCAGGCTGCGGTTTAACTTCTGTCGGACAAGGCAGGTAATCAACAACGCCGTCAAGCACCAACTGCACGCCTTTGTTTTTGAAAGACGAGCCGCAGAAAGTCGGGAAGAAATCCAGATTTATCGTGCCTTTGCGGATACAACGTTTGATCGTGTCTATATCGGGCTCTTCGCCTTCAAGGTATTTTTCCATGACATCGTCAAACTGATCGGCAACTTCGTCGATCATTTTTTCACGCCATTTTTCAGTTTCAGCCACCATGTCGGCTGGAATATCTTTGATTTCGTAGTTCATTGGATCGCCGGAATCATCCCATATCCATGCCTTACGCGTTAAGACATCGACCACACCTGAGAACTGGTCTTCAGTGCCGATAGGCAAGGTCATAACCAGCGGGTGAGCGCCCAGTACCTCTTCAACTTGTTTTACTACACGGTAGAAGTCAGCGCCGATGCGATCCAGTTTGTTGATGTAGATAACACGGGCTACTTCAGAATCGTTGGCATAACGCCAGTTGGTTTCCGATTGGGGTTCTACGCCGCCTGAGCCGCAGAAAACGCCGATACCGCCGTCAAGGACTTTTAGTGAGCGATAAACTTCGATTGTAAAATCAACGTGCCCTGGGGTGTCGATGATATTGAAACGGTAGTCTTTCCAGAAACAAGTCGTTGCAGCAGACTGGATGGTGATGCCACGCTCACGTTCCTGATCCATGAAGTCGGTAGTGGTTTCGCCATCATGCACTTCACCGATTTTATGGATTTTACCGGTAAGCTTTAAAATCCGCTCGGTAGTCGTAGTTTTACCGGCATCGACGTGAGCGAAGATGCCAATGTTTCTGTAGTGCGCTAAATCTGTCATGTTTTTACTCTAAAGTTGGGCATAAAAAACTTTTTTGGTGGCTGCTCTCAATATACGTTCAAACAATGTATGTTGAGGACTCGTACCGGGGGCGGTGGGCTACATGCCATAACCCCAGTCACGCAACCTAATGCAACGGCAGCGGGTAGCTATCGGAGCGGATGAAATGCGTCGGATACAGGTAAATAGCTCAAGCCGAGTGAGGTGCATTTATTTGAGCCACCATCGCCGCTCACTCGTCCAGCTTCGAAAGCCGACTATTTTAACCTAAAAACATTATAAAAACATAGAAAACCATGTGTTATGTTGTATTAACATAAAAATGGCCTAGTTTGTTTAAGTATTTGCAGTTGGTATATTGAATAAGGACAAGCCAGGAACCTTTGACTATACAGTCTTAAGCATTTTTAGAGGCGAAAAAACGGGCTGAGCAATATCCATGTATTATGCTGTAATAGGTCTTGATGGTTTATGGCATTTCTTGCGGGAATGCAATCGTCGGCTCTGGTTATCAAGCCTGTTCAAAAGCCAATATTCTAGAGATGTTGCCTAAAAATCTCCAAAGAGGGATTTTATCTAGCTATGATTAACCCGATCTATCGGCAAACTGCGGTAAAACAGCTATATTTACTGACACGTTATTGTAAAATATTCAATTGAACACGGTGGACTCCAGATTATGATTGTCGCGGATATTATGACCGTTAACCCGGTTACGGTTAACATGGATACTGAGCTATCGTTGATCAAGGAAATTTTTGACCACGTTTATTTTCATCATCTGTTGGTTGAAAATGAATCGGACAACACTTTTGCCGGGGTTATTTCAGATCGTGATTTGTTAAGCGCATTAAGTCCTTATATTCATACGGCGGCAGAAACGTGGCGTGATAAAGAAACCTTAACCAAACGCGCTCATCAGATTATGTCGCGTCAGGCTGATACGGTGACACCTACAACGGATTGCAATGTTGCAGCACAAAAAATGTTGGATGCGGATATATCCTGTCTGCCTGTGGTCGGTGACGACAAGGTTATTCTGGGCATCGTTACCTGGAAAGATTTCTTGAAAAACTATTTAAAACAACAATCTCCCTAAAATTATAAACATCCCGATATGAAACATGATTAGCGCAATAAACGGAATCAGCAACGGAAGTAAAGAAATCGTCTTTGTCAGCGTGAGTCTATGTTGCTTGCGTTGGCAGGGCTTAACTAAGGTATTGCCGGTAAGAAATAAATGACATCACAGAACGACCCTCTAAGCCTCAGTATAATTGATGTAGATCAGCTGGAAATAATTCCCCCGAAAGTTATAGCGGAGCCGCTTACGCTTAATGGTTGGACGCATGTGTTGTGCAATGAAGAAATGCCGATATTTTCCAATACGGCGCTAAGTATCCATGATATTTTGAATGATGACAGAAAAGGCGCGATGGAATTGGCCTCTGTTATTTTGCAGGATCCGAATCTGACCGTTAAATTATTAAAAGTCAGTAACACCCCCCATTACAACCCAACGCGTCAGAAAATGGTGACGGTGTCCCGAGCCATTATTATGATTGGTTCCGATGTTATTCGCGAATTAACGCTGGTTTGCGCCTTTTTTGAATCTATTCTATCCGCGATCAATAAACATCAGGCCAACGAAGAAATAGCCCAAGCCATTCATGCTGCGGTACACGCAAAGTCCATAGCCATGGCGACGAACGATAAATCACCCGAAGAGGTTTTTATTGCCACCTTGCTTAACCATATTGGCAGTATTTCTTTTTGGTGCTTTTGCGGCGGTCAGGGTGAGCGCATTCAAGCACTGATAAATAAAGAAAATTACAGTAGCGAAGAAGCGGAGAAAAAAGTGCTGGGCTTTAAATTGACCGATCTGGGCGCCTCTTTAAGTAAAGCTTGGAAATTAGGCAGTTTGGTTGAAGAATCGATCAAGCCCAAGGCTTTGTCCAAAAACCCCAGGGTAGGCTTGGTTCATTTGGGCTATGAAATTACCGAGGCGTTAAAAGAGGGTACCGGTTCAAAAAAATACGAGGCTTGCGTCAAGAAAATCGAAGCGCTTACCAATCAATCTAAAAAAGTTATCATTGAAAAGCTTCAAAACAATACTGCAACCGCAGCTGACATCGCCAGCCAATTTGGAGCGACCGACGCCGCCAAGATCCTTCAAAACGACATAAACCAATCGGGTAGCGTGGAAGAGCCGCTGCCGGTTATTGATAAAAAAGAACTGCAACTTCAAATTTCACAGGATATAGTTTCAATACTAAGCGACCAGTTTGATATTAACCTGTTGCTGGAAACGGTGCTTGAGGGGGTTCACCGGGGTATTGGCATGGATCGAACTATTTTTTCCCTGTTAGTTGCCGATAAAAAGTCTCTAAAAGAAAAGTTGTCCTTGGGCTGGCGCAAAGAAATGTATGAGCAAAAAATCATTTTCAATATCTCGGAAATACCGCACAACCTTTTTTTTCATGCCCTGTCCGGCACCCAGGCTTTTTGGGCTAAACCCTCAGATAATGCCAAGTTGTACGGATTCCATGATATTAACGTAATTGGGAAAAATGAATGTTTTATGATGCCGATTTTTTCCAATAAGATACCGATCGGTTTGATTTATGCTGATCGTGGGCTGAGTGACCAGCAGTTGACCGAAGAAGATTTTAGTGCCTTTAAATACTTTGCCCAACAGGCCAACATTGGCCTCATGCTTTATCGTGTACAGCGCAGTTAATGGGGTGGGGACGGCAAGTTATTGAGCCTGCCAAGCAGATGGTCGGGCAGGGGTGTTGCAATGTTGATTGAGTAGTTTGGTAAAATAGTCGCGGCTGGTTTCCTCGGCACCCAGGCTTGCCAAGTGCCCGGTATGCACTTGGCAATCTATCAGCTGGTAGCCCCAGGACTTAAGCTGTTGAACCAGGGTTGCAAAGGCCACTTTAGAGGCATCGGTTTTAGTGTGAAACATTGATTCGCCAAAAAAAACCTGTCCCAGTGCAACACCGTATAACCCTCCCACCAGTTCATCATTCAGCCAAGTTTCAACCGAATGAGCAAATCCGGCTTGGTGCAGTTGTTTATAAGCCGCATTGATTTCCGGTGTTATCCAGGTACCGGCAGTGTCTTTTCGTGAATTTGCACAGGCTGCAATAACTTCATTAAACGCCTGATCAAAGGTTACGATAAAAATATTTTTGCGTAGGGTTTTGCGTAAACTGCGGGACATAACCAGTTTATCGGGAAACAAGATCAGGCGGGGGGTCGGCGACCACCACAAGATAGGTTCGCCGGGGCTATACCAGGGAAATATGCCGTGCCGGTAGGCGTTCAGCAGCCGGTTTTGGGACAGGCAGCCGCCGACTGCCAGCAAGCCGTCCGGCTCACGGAGGGCTTTGTTCGCCAACGGGAAATCTTGTTCGGGGTTATTTGGGTCGAGGACTGTTAGTTGCATAGGTCGAACTTAATTTAAAGCATGGATATAACTATTCAGCCACAGACCAACACGGATTAAACAGATTGCTTTTTGCTGTTTAAACGTTGGCTCATTGCCAGAATTCATGGGCAATCCCATCTCAATGGCGGTTGCTGTCAGTTTACGACCTCCAGAGATGGTGGAAGTGTCGCTATCGGTAGGGAACCGATGCGACTCAGTGTGCATCCGCGCAATCTGTGGCTGAATAAAGCACTACTCAACCGACTAATTCATCAAGGAATTTTTCTGCATCCAGCGCTGCCATGCAGCCTGCGCCCGCAGACGTAATGGCCTGCTTATAAACGGAGTCCATTACATCGCCCGCAGCAAATACGCCTTCAATGCTGGTTGCGGTGGCGTTGCCGTGGATGCCGCTTTTGACTTTGACGTAGCCGTGCTCCATATCCAGCTGGCCCTCGAAAATGCCGGTGTTGGGCGTGTGACCGATAGCGATAAACACGCCATGCACATCCAGTTCCTTGGTCGATCCGTCCAGGGTGTTTTTGATTCTAAGGCCGGTAACGCCCATGTTGTCGCCCAGTACTTCATCCAGCTGGTGATTCCATTCGATCACGACATTGCCGTTTTGCGATTTTTCAATCAGCTTGTCGGCGAGGATTTTTTCGGAGCGGAATTTGTCGCGCCGATGCACGACGATGACCTTTGAGGCGATATTGGACAAATACAGCGCCTCTTCAACCGCCGTATTGCCGCCGCCGATGACCGCAACGGGTTTGTTTTTGTAGAAAAAACCGTCGCAGGTCGCGCAAGCCGAAACGCCTTTGCCTTTGAAGGCTTCCTCGGATTCCATGCCTAAATAACGCGCCGAAGCGCCAGTCGCAATAATCAGCGCGTCGCAGGTATAAGTGCCCGAATCGCCGGTCAATGTGAACGGGCGTGCGGACAAATCGGCCGTGTGTATATGATCGAATATGATCTCGGTATTGAAGCGTTCGGCATGTTTGAGCATTCTTTCCATCAGCGCCGGGCCTTGCAGGCCTTCAACATCGCCGGGCCAGTTATCGACTTCGGTCGTCGTCGTCAACTGACCGCCTTGCTGCATCCCTGTAATGATAACCGGTTTCAGGTTGGCGCGTGCGGCGTAGATGGCAGCCGTATAACCGGCAGGGCCGGAACCGAGTATCAAAAGGCGGCAATGTTTGGAATCGCTCATTAAAAATCCTGTGTAGATGGGGGGTGAAGATCAAATTATTATGCAGAGGAAAGCGTGTTTCGTAAACTGTTTTTATCGGCAAAAGCCGATGGATGTGCAGAAAGTGCGAGTTGTAGTTTATTGCTGATATTATTAATGTGAAACATCTCATTATTGATCTATAATCATGTTTTATGGGTAATTTATATGACGAGTTGTTGAATATGGCTGCTGTAATGGAAGAAAAAACCTTTCGCGGTTTGCGTGAAGTTGCTTTGTTAGGCTTTATTGCAGGTGCATTATTTTTTTTAATAGCGCTGATCACGTTTAGTAACGAGGATGCGGGCTGGACGCATAGCGGCTCAGTGCAGACCATTACTAACGCTTGCGGCGTTTTCGGCGCGTGGATTGCCGATTTCATGCTCAGTTGCTTTGGCTTGGCGGCTTACCTATTTCCGGTCATTATCTTCTGGCAAGGCTATCTAATCTACACGCAGGGCAGACAAGGCCGCGAAAAAACGATTATCACGCTGCAATGGATAGGCTCTATCGCGACCATTATTTCCGCTTCTGCGTTGATGAATTTGTATCTGTTAAGAATAGGCGTTGAACTGCCCAGCAATACCGGCGGCATTTTAGGTCAGGAAACCGGCAATGCATTGCTGGTGGTGCTGGGCAATTCGGGGGCGACATTGTTCCTGCTGGTGGTTTTATTGGCCGGGGTGACCTTGGTAACCGGACTGTCATGGATAGCGTTGATAGACACTATCGGCAAATGCACGGTGATTATCTGCCGGGTTTTATGCGGCGGCGTTTTGGGCTTGTTGCAGGATCGCTCGGCCAAGCGCGAACAGGTGCGGGTTAATAGTCCTGCAAAATCGGAATTTAAGAGAAGAACCAGCGCCAAAGCCATCCCCGTTATCGAAAAGCCGGTAGAAAAATCGACAAAAAACAGCCTTCCGCCCAAAAAGCAGCCGACCATTAAATATGACGCCAGCAAAGGCGTGTTGCCTTCTTTGGAGTTGCTCGACCGCCGAGACACCCGCGTCATAGGCTATTCGCAAGCCGAATTGGAAGACATGTCGCGTTTGGTGGAAGATATTCTGGCCGATTTCAATGTCGCCGTCACTGTCGTCGGCTTTTATCCTGGGCCGGTTATCACCCGTTTCGAACTACAACCTGCGGCAGGCGTAAAAGTCAGCCGCATCAGCACCTTGTCCAAGGATTTGGCCAGAGCCTTGTCAGTGACCAGTGTCCGCATCGTTGAAATCATCCCCGGTAAATCCGTGGTCGGCCTTGAAATCCCCAACCGGGAACGGGAAATGGTGACTTTGCGCGAGTTATTGGTGTCGGCACCGTTTGAAAAATCAAAATCCCTGCTGACCCTGGCGATGGGCAAGGATATTTCCGGCACGCCGATGGTTGCCGATCTGGGCAAGATGCCTCATGCATTGGTTGCTGGCACCACCGGTTCCGGTAAATCGGTCGCCATCAATACCATGATCCTGAGTTTGCTTTATAAAGCGACGCCGGAACAGGTGCGCATGATCATGATCGACCCAAAGATGCTGGAATTGTCGGTATACGAAGGCATTCCGCATTTATTGACGCCCGTGGTAACCGACATGAAGGAAGCCAGCAACGCGCTACGCTGGGCGGTTGCCGAAATGGAAAGGCGCTATAAATTAATGTCCAAGATGGGTGTACGTAACCTTGCCGGATTCAATCAGTTGGTGGAAGATGCAGCGTCAAGAGGCGAGACCATCAGAGACCCGATGTTCCAAATGATCAACCCGCTGGAAGAAGGCGAAGAGTACCCCACCTTACATACGCTGCCCAGCATCGTCATTGTCATCGACGAATTAGCCGACATGATGATGGTCGTCGGTAAAAAAGTGGAAGAGCTGATCGCCCGTCTGGCGCAAAAAGCTCGGGCGGCCGGCATCCATTTGATCCTGGCCACGCAGCGCCCCTCGGTTGACGTATTGACCGGCCTGATCAAAGCCAACGTGCCTACCCGGATTTCATTTCAGGTATCGTCACGCATTGATTCGCGCACCATCCTCGATCAAGGCGGCGCGGAAACCCTGCTGGGCAACGGCGACATGCTGTTTTTACCTTCAGGCACCAGCATTCCGGTACGTGCTCACGGCGCTTTTGTCGATGACCATGAAGTGCATCGCGTGGTTGAATTTTTAAAACAAACCGCACCGCCTGATTATCTGGATGACATTACTCGCGAGCCTTCAGATTACTCCAGCGATGGCTATAGCATGAGCAGTGGCGGTGGCGATTCCGAAAGCGACGCCCTGTATGACGAAGCCGTGCAATTTGTCACGGAAACCCGTAAAGCCTCAATATCCAGTGTGCAGAGGCGCTTTAAGGTCGGCTACAACCGCGCCGCAACCATGATTGAAGATATGGAAGCAGCTGGCGTAGTCAGTCCTGCGGAAAGCAATGGTTCAAGAGTCGTGTTGGCACCGCCGCCGGTAAGAGTTTAACGATGAACATTGCGTTAACCGGAGCCGCCATAATATTGTTGGCGACTCTGGGCGGTATTGTTATCGTCAGGCGCAATTCTTCCGAGCAAGCGATACAAGTCAAGGCCGTACTGTTCGGGGTTTATTTCTGGGGGCTGGTATTCTTGCAGTTGGTTGTTTTCGGCTTATTGTTTTATGGGCTAAAGCATAGATAGGATTAATCATTGCGCTGGGCCATTTGCTGGCAGTTGACCTCGACTGGTCAGAGTTATCCTAGAAAAATCATTTCGTCCACGAAAAACATTCAAAGGGATACAAAGCCGTGAATAGTCATCCAACGGACAGATGACTGCGCAAAACTATTTAGTGTCTTTCGTGGACAAATCGCGGTTTTTAGAGTCATGCAAAAAGCTCAGCTTCTGCCAATAGCTTGCCTTGTTGGTCTTTTGCTGACAAGGCGGGGTCGCCTTGAATGGGCCATTCGATGTTGATGGCAGGGTCGTTCCAGGCAATGCAGCGCTCGAATTCAGGTGCCCAATAGTCGGTAGTTTTGTACAGAAATTCCGCAGTATCCGAAACAACCACAAAACCATGCGCGAAGCCTTCTGGAACCCAAAGCGTGCGCTTGTTTTCAGCCGACAGCTCCTCCGTTACGTGCTGCCCAAAAGTCGGCGAGCTGCGCCGTATGTCCACGACCACGTCGAACACAGTACCCTGCACCACGCGCACCAGCTTGCCTTGAGGCTGCCGGATTTGGTAATGCAGTCCGCGCAACACATTTTTCACCGACCGGGAGTGATTGTCTTGCACAAAATCCACGTCCCGTCCGGTCAGCTCGGCGAATTGGCGGCGGTTGTAGCTTTCAAAGAAGAAGCCGCGTTCATCGCCGAACACTTTGGGTTCGATAATTAATACGTCAGGGATCGCAGTGGGGATAACTTTCATGGCTGTAGTCCTTCTTTCAGCAAGCGTTGCAGGTATTGCCCGTAACCGTTTTTAGCTAGCGGTAGCGCCAGCTTTTCCAGTTGCTCGGCGTTGATGAAGCCTTTGCGGTAGGCGATTTCTTCCGGGCAAGCTACTTTCAATCCCTGTCTATGTTCGATGGTCTCAATGAAATTGCTGGCTTCGATCAGGCTCTCGTGCGTGCCGGTATCGAGCCAGGCATAACCCCGGCCCATGATTTCTACATTAAGTTGATTGCGTTCGAGATAAATCCGGTTCAGGTCGGTAATCTCCAACTCGCCCCGAACGGATGGCTTGAGGCTGGCGGCGATGTCGACGGCCTGATTGTCGTAGAAATACAGGCCGGTGACGGCATAATTGCTTTTAGGGGTTGCGGGCTTTTCTTCCAGGCTGGTGGCGCGGCACTGCGCATCGAAAGCTACCACGCCATAACGCTCGGGGTCTTGCACATGGTAGGCGAAGACGGTTGCGCCTTGATCGCGCACAGTAGCATTTTCAAGCTGAGTTTGCAGATCATGTCCATAGAAGATGTTGTCGCCCAGCACCATGGCGCTGGCAGCGTTACCGATGAAGCCTTTTCCGATGATGAAAGCTTGGGCAAGACCGTCCGGGCTGGGTTGTACGGCGTATTGCAAGTTGAGGCCCCAGTCGCTGCCGTCGCCGAGCAGCTGCTGAAAGCGCGGGGTATCCTGCGGGGTGGATATAACCAGGATGTCGCGAATGCCCGCCAGCATTAAGGTGCTGAGCGGGTAGTAGATCATCGGTTTGTCGTAAATCGGCAGCAGTTGCTTGGAGACAACTTTGGTCACCGGGTACAACCGGGTGCCGGAACCGCCGGCCAATATAATGCCTTTGCGTGGGGTCATAATTGTTTCTCAAGAATTTCAGTGAGCATACGGGTGACGCCGTTTTGCCAGTGGGGTAGAGTCAGTCCGAAGGTGTTTTGAAGTTTGTGGGTGTCCAGGCGCGAGTTTTTAGGGCGAGGGGCGGGCAATGGGAATGCGCTGGCAGGTATGGGCTGAATGGCTTCCGGCGCAACCTTGATGTCAATACCGGCTAGGCGGGCATATTCAATGACGAAACTGGCGTAGCCATGCCAGGAGGTCTCGCCCCCTGCAACCATGTGATACAGGCCGCTGACATCAGAACGCTGCATGGCCGTGCGAATGGCATGGGCGGTTACGTCCGCCAGTAGATCGGCACCGGTGGGCGCGCCGATCTGGTCGTTGATGACTTTCAGGCTGTCCCGCTGTTGTGCGAGTTTCAGCATGGTTTTGGCAAA
>CAMAUL010000074.1 GCA_945861405.1 Candidatus Methylobacter oryzae
TTTTGCTGACCCTCGATAAAAGCGAGGAGCGCAGGACACAAGCGGCAACCGGGTCGCCTTTTCTTTGGTTACTTTCTTTTGGCGAAGCAAAAGAAAGTAACTCGCCTTCGAGTGCGAGAACCCGATTCAATTCACTGTCGCGTTAGCGACACCTTAATGTTAAAACGATCGAAATTCGACTAACTGCGTAACATCAGTTAGTTCACATGAAAAATAGTGATCGCTGGAGTGCAAGCTTCGCCTCGGCAATTGCTCCTGCATTGCTCTACCTCCTGCATCCATGCAAGTCGTAAAGCGCCTACTTTTGGTGCTTGTATTAGCAGGCGGAGCCTGCACTCCCAATACCGAAGACTTTGCTTAACTTAACGGCATTATTCAACGGAAAAAGGTTCGCTTGAAAGGGGGCAATCTGCGTGTTTTTATGGCGCCCGGAATCCAGTACCCACTAGGGCAAAGGTGCAACATTATTTTCCTTTTTCACCCGAACGGGTGACGCGCTGCTCAATCGATTAGTTTAAATTGTATCGCAACAGGACATTACCACTCCGCGCAATCTGTTTCGAACGCGCACTGTTGAACGTGTCCAATGAGAAAATTGTGTTTTCTCATTACGTGTGTAATTACATTAAACTGGAGAGCCGATGAATTCCCCCAATTTTCGCTGTAGAGGTCGATTACCTTTGCTATTCAAAAATACCCTTATTAACCACTTGATAACGGTATTACTTTTGACATTAGTTGGATGTACGCATCGCAACCAAGACCAACCCTCTCTTCGCCCAGTCAATATTGTTCGCATAACGAGCCAAGAGACACTGAACGACAGACCGTTTTCGAGTGAAGTTCGGGCGCGTTTTGAAACGACTTTATCATTCCGGGTGGCAGGAAAACTGACCCGCCGCTTGGTCGATATAGGCGAACAAGTGCATAAAGGACAGTTGCTGGCAAGGCTTGATCCCGACGATTTCCGGCTTGCCGCGCAGAACATTAAGGCCCAGCTTATATCCGCTAAAGCCGACCGCGATTACACCAAAGACGACTTAAGCAGATACCGGGAATTGTTCGATCAGAACATCATCAGCAAGCCTGAGTTAGATCGCCGCCAAACGCTTTACATTACCGCGCAGCAAAAGGTTGCGGCGCTCGAAGCCCAACTCGGTCAGGCCGACAACCAACTGACTTACACCGATTTGCTGGCCGACCGCGACGGCGTGGTGACCGCACTGGAAATCGAGACCGGGCAAGTCGTCTCCTCCGGTCAGTCGGTTATCAGGCTGGCCCAACTCGATGAAAAAGAAATCCATATCGACATTCCCGAGCACCGCGTAGCCGAACTCAAGCCCCGCCAAGACGTCATGGTTACCTTGTGGGCCGACAGCGACAAACAAATTAAGGCGCGTATCCGCGAAATCGCAGCGGCAGCCGATCCGGCCAGCCGCACCTATCGGGTCAAAGCAACTCTTCTGGATGGCCAGGATGATGCGCGGCTCGGCATGACCGCCACGGTTTGGATACCTTCAATCACGCCCTCCAGCCTCGCCGTTCCCCTCTCGGCTATTTTTACGCCCCAGAATCAGCCGGGACAAACCAGTGTCTGGCTGGTTGACGAACGCACTTCTACAGTCAAAGCCGCACCGATACAAATCGGCGCCGCATTGCCCGGCGAGCGGGTTGCAGTGACAGGATTGAGTTCCGGGCAACTGATTGTCAGCGCCGGTGTAAACCGCCTGCGCGAAGCCCAACCCGTACGTTTGCCGCAACAATTCAACTTGGCGATGACGCAGACAAAGAGTCCCGTTCATGAGTAACTTCAATCTAAGCGCATGGGTGTTGCAGCACCGCGCTTTCACCGGTTTTATCATGGTGCTGTTGCTATTGGGTGGAATATTCGCCTATTTCCGCCTCGGACAACGGGAAGACCCGGAATTTACCTTTCGGGTGATGGTGGTCAAAACCCTCTATCCGGGCGCAACGGCCTTGGAAGTCGAACAACAACTGACTGATCGGCTGGAAAAGAAAATCCAGGAATTGCCCGACCTGGACATTTTGCGCAGTTACTCCAAACCCGGCGAGTCGGTTATTTTCGTGACGCCGCGTGAAGATACGCCGCCCAAGGAAATCCCCAATCTCTGGTATCTGGTGCGCAAAAAGGTTGACGACATCCGCATGACGCTGCCGCCCGGCAGCGTCGGGCCGTTTTTCAATGACGAATTCGGCGATACTTACAGCCTGATCTATGCCTTTTCGGGCGAAGGCTTTAGTTACGCCGAGTTGAAAAAAGCCGCCGATTTGGTACGCCAGCAACTGCTGCGGGTCAAGGATGTCGAAAAAATCGACCTGATCGGCGTACAGGACGAAAAGATTTATGTCGAATTTTCCGACAAAAAACTGGCCGAACTGGGGCTTGACGCCAACACGGTCGCAGAGGCGTTGCAAGCGCAAAACAACATGCTATCGGCGGGAACCGTGTATACCAGCCAGCGTAATTTGCCTATCCGCATCACCGGCCAATTCGATACACTGGAGAGCATTGCCAACTTAGCGGTGCATATTGAAGGACGCAGCTTGCGTGTTGACGACTTCGCCCAAGTCAAGCGCGGCTACATTGACCCGCCGGAACTTAAAATGCGCGTCAACGGCAAAGAAGCCGTCGGCCTCGGCATCACCATGAACAAGCACGGCGATGTGCTGGTACTGGGCAAGGCGCTGGAAGCCGCCAAGTCTGAAATCGAAGGTGAACTACCGGTGGGGATTGATGTCGAGCAAGTCGCCGATCAACCGCGCGTCGTCAACACCGCTATCGGCGAATTCCTGTCCACCTTCTTCGAAGCCTTGGCAGCGGTGCTGCTGGTCAGTTTTTTAAGCCTGGGTTTTCGCACCGGCTCGGTGGTCGCGTTGACAGTGCCGCTGGTATTGGCAGGAACGCTGCTGTGCATGTTGCTGTTCGGCATGGAAATTCATCGCATTTCATTAGGCGCTTTGATTTTAGCGCTCGGTTTATTGGTGGACGACGCGATGATCTCCATCGAGATGATGGCGCGTAAACTGGAAGAAGGCATGGACAGGATACATGCGGCAACCTATGCCTACCGAGCCACCGCTTTTCCCATGTTGACCGGCACCTTAATCACCATCGTCGGTTTCCTGCCGGTGGGTTTGGCTAAATCGCAAGCCGGCGAGTACACCGTTTCGATATTTCAGGTGATGGGCATCTCGCTGTTGCTATCGTGGATCGGCGCGGTCGTTTTTACCCCTTATCTGGGTTTTCTGTTGCTCAAGATCCAGCCGCATAGCGCGCACCATCACGACTTGTTCGACACACCTTTTTACAATCGCCTGCGGCATTGGGTGACGTGGTGCGTGGAACATCGCAAAAAAGTCATCATCGCTACCGTCGCCTTATTCTGCGTTGGCGTAGCGACGCTGACCCAAGTTCCCGAGCAATTTTTCCCGCTGTCGAATCGGCCCGAAGTCATCATCGACCTGTGGCAGCCTGAGGGCAGCTCCTTTGCGCAAAGCGAAGCGACCGCCAAGCGCATGGAAGCGATTTTGAGCAAAGACGAAGACGTGGTGAATTACACCGCCTATATCGGCAGCGGCACTCCGCGCTTCTTCCTGCTGATCGTACAGCAGTTATCCAATACCAATCTCTCCGAGTTTGTAGTGATGACCAAAGACAATGCGGCCCGCGAACGGGTCATGCAACGCATCCGGCTGGCTTTCGCCACCGATTTCCCGGAACTGCGCGGACGCGTCATGCGACTTAACGTCGGCCCGCCGATGGATTATCCGTTGGTGTTCAGGGTGTTCGGCGAAGATCCCAGGACGGTTCGGAACATTGCCGACCGGGTGGCCGAGGTGATGCGCGCCAATCCCGGCACCGTGGATGTCAACGACGACTGGCATGACCGGATTCCGTCGCTACGCCTAGTGCTCGATCAAGACAAAGCCCGTGCGCTCGGCGTTTCTACGGCAAGCCTGTCGGAAGCCTTGCAAGCCCATTACACGGGCATTCCCGCAGGACAATTCCGGGAGGACGACAAGCTGATCGACATCGTCTGGCGGGCGCAAGACAACTTGCGCACCGCCGCCGACCAGTTGCCTGATGTGACCGTACGCACCGGCAATGGTCGATCTGCGCCGCTGTCGCAGTTCGTCACGTTCGAAACCGCATTTGAGGACGGCGTGCGCTGGCGCCGAAACCGCTTTCCCGCCATTTCGGTGCGCGCCGATGTGGTCGACGGCAAGATGGCTCCCGACGTGGCGGCTGAGATCATCCCGAAGCTTAAACCTATCCAGGAACAACTGCCGACCGGTTATTTCATCGAAACCGGCGGCTCCAAAGAAGATGCCTGGACTTCCCAGAAATCAATTCTGGTCTGGATTCCATTAGTTCTGATCGTTACCTTGACCCTGTTGATGATGCAATTGCAAAGCCTGTCCCGAACCTTTTTGGTGTTCATTACCGCGCCGTTGGGCGTAATCGGCGCGGCGTTCGCCCTGCTGCTGTTCGGAGCGCCTTTCGGCTTCGTGGCGCTGCTCGGCATCATCGCCCTGTCCGGCATGATTATGCGCAACTCGGTGATCCTGGTAGACCAGATCGAGCAGGATCAAAAAGCCGGACTCGATGCCTGGGCGGCCATCATCGAATCGACGGTACGCCGCTTTAGGCCGATCCTGTTGACTGCGGCGGCGGCCATCCTGGCGATGATCCCGCTATCGCGCAACGATTTCTTCGGCCCGCAGGCTATCGCGATTATGGGCGGACTCACTGTCGCCACCTTCCTGACGGTTTTCTTTTTGCCTGCGCTCTATGCGGCTTGGTTCAGGGTGAAACGCTCGCCGCTAAATGCCGAAGCATCCGTGATTTTGCCATCCGTCAACACAACGTTACCTAGCAAGGGAGTCTCCCAATGAACAGACGCCATTGGCTACCGATTCCCATTATAGCAACGTTGCTTAACTTGAGCGCTTGCACCCCAACCCGTGTCGACAACCCAATGAACTTGATAACACCACCCAAAGATTGGCATCACGCCCCCGATGCCCAAACACGTTCTAACCCGGCCGATCTTAAAGAATGGTGGAAAGGATTCCAGGATCCGAAGCTGAACGCCCTGCTTAGCCAGGCATTGGCGAACAATCACGATCTCAGGAGCGCCATAGCGCGTGTTCGTGAAGCCAAAGCCATGACCACCGTCGCCGACTCGATGCTCTATCCGAGCATCGACCTATTCGCCGCCGGCGGTCGGGAAAAAAAGATCGACCGTATCATCGGCGTGCCGAACAATCAAGGCATCGGACTATTCACACCCACTGCCGATATGATTACCGGCGGATTGTCCGCCCGCTGGGAAATCGACTTGTTCGGCACCAGACAGTTGGAAGCGGAAGCCGCCGCCGCTCAGGCAGAAGGGGCCGAACAGGCCCTACATGCCGCCCAAGTGGGATTACTGGCCCAAGTGGCAACCCACTATTTAGAACTGCGCGGCATACAAAAACGCACAGGCATCTTGCGGAAAAACATCAATATCCAGCAGGAGCGCCTGAAGGTGTTAAGGGTATTCAACCGCACCGGTTTGACCAACCAATGGGACATCGCCCGTCAGGAAACCTTGGTGCACACTACTACCAGCGCACTTCCTGAGCTCACCGCCACCAGCTCAAACCTGATTCATCATCTTGCCGTGTTACTGGGCGAGCCGCCGGAAAAAATGCAAAACCGCTTGGCTCATGCCGAGCCATTGCCTACAAATTCGCCGGACATCCCCCGGCTTCTACCCTCGGACTTACTGGAACAAAGACCGGATCTACGCTTGGCGCAAACCGAAGTCAGCGCGATGGCGGCTCGTCTCGGCGCGGCGCGGGCCGATTTGCTGCCAAAGCTGGTGCTGTCGGCTAGCGGCGGTTTCGGCGCGTTGGCTTCTGGCGGGTTTTCAAGTATTGCCGAGAGTGTCTATACGCTCGGTTCGGGTCTTACCGCGCCGATATTCAATGCCGGGCGCATCCAGGCGCACATCACCGCCTTTGATGCCAGGCTGGATCAAGTTGCGGCGAACTACGAGAAGACTTTTCTGCTCGCGCTGGAAGACGTGGAAAACGCCTATGTCGCGCACGTCTCCTCGCTGGAGCGCCGCAACCGAATGACCGAGGCCGAAACCGCTGCTGAAGAAACCTACCGGCTCGCCAATGGCTTATTCCAACACGGCGCTAATGATTATCTCTCCGTACTGGACGCCCAGCGCACCAAACTTGCCGTCGCAGATGAGCGAGCCAAGGCCGAGACTGAGGTGTATGTTGCCCTAGTCTCAATTTACCGGGCTTTTGGTGGCGGGTGGGTAGCCGAAGTCTCTCACTAATAATTTATGTCTTACCTACACGGCTGTTTCGTACAGCAACAGGAGGCGGAACAAGGATTGTAGAGAGGATCAGTGAGACAGAACAACTCACTTAAGAATTGAAGCTCGACCGGGGCAGCGCCGTTCCGCTGCATAAAAAATCCAATGCACAATGCCGGAGCCTTAACAATCGCTCAAGATGAAACCAGTTGCGTGGTCTACGGCATGCCCAAAGAAGCCGTCAAGCTGGGTGGCGTCGATGGCATTCTGCCGTTGTCGGCCATTCCGCAACTGATTATTCAAGCGCCTACTCGATCGCTGTTTAAAAAGACGACCTGAACTTGAATTGACCTAAAGCAGCATTACGCCGCATCAAACTCATCATTCACTTCATCATGCTTAAGATGATGTTTTTCATCGACAGCCTTAATGCTCAGGTTACAAAAGAATCCGACCAGCAGTAATCCGGCCATGATCTGCATGGTCATATTATAGGCATCGGCTTTGGGGACGCCCTGCGCGATCTGGCTTTCCCTGAGATAATTAACCAGCACCGGGCCTGCAACTCCCGCCGTAGCCCAGGCGGTCAGCAAGCGGCCATGAATGGCCCCGACGTATTTGGTGCCGAAAATATCGGCCAGATAAGCCGGAATAGTTGAAAAACCGCCGCCGTACATGCTCATAATCACCGCGTAGCAGCCCATGAACAGCAACACATTGTTCATACGCCCGGTGTAAGGCACAATCGAATACAGCACGCAGCCGAGCATGAAAAAGGTGAAGTAGACACTTTTCCTGCCCAGGTAATCGGACAACGTCGACCAGAAGAAACGCCCGCCCATGTTGAAGAAACTGAGCATACCGACGAACGCGGCAGCTTTTTCCGGCGTGATTTGATCCTTAAACATCTCCTGGCTCATCGCCGAAGCCTGACCCAACACGCCGATTCCGGCCGTCACATTCAGGCATAACACCAGCCACAACAGATAAAACTGCGGCGTCTTAAGCACCTGCTCGACATGCACATGCTTGTCCGTGATCAACTTGCTTTTGCGCATGTCCGGCTGAAAATTTGCCGGTAACCAACCCTCTTCCGGCAAACGGATACTGAACGCGCCGATCATCATGAAAACCAGGTAAATACAGCCCATGGTCACGAAAGTCTCGGCAACGCCGACCGATGCCGCAGAGGCAAAATGCTTCATTAAAAACACGCCTAACGGCGCGCCAATCATTGCCCCGCCGCCAAAACCCATGATGGCAAGGCCCGTCGCCATGCCGCGCCGGTCGGGGAACCATTTGATCAGCGTCGAAACCGGCGAAACATAACCCAGCCCCAAACCGATGCCGCCCAACACACCGTAGCCCAAATATAGCAGCCAGATGGCATGCAGCTCAACGCCAGCCGCCGCGATGAAAAAGCCGCCGCTAAAACACAGAGCCGAACAAAACATCGTCACACGCGGCCCGACTTTCTCCAGCCATTTTCCGGCGAATGCGGCCGACAGCCCCAAAAACACAATAGCCAAGCTGAATATCCAGCCCAAGGTGGTCAGCTTCCAGTCTTCCGGCAACGACTGGGTCACGCCCAGCACCTTGGTCAACGGCAGATTAAAAACGCTGAATGCGTAAACCTGGCCGATACACAGATGCACCGCCAATGCGGCCGCGGAGCCACCAACCAGCGGTTAAAACCCGGTTTGGCGACAATTCTGTCTTTCGATAAAAAGGATGAGGCTAACCATGTGGACATAAGACTTTGTTCCTGTTGTTTATTATTATAATCAAGCCGGCATTATCGTCGAAAAACCCCTAAGCTGCCAATACATAGCCTTTAAGCGCAATTAACTCCACTTTGTCGGATTTCATAATCACACAATTCATGCTCACCGCCCCAACCTCATGGGAAATAGTGATCGCTGGAGTGCAAGCTCTGCTTGCGTTAGCAGGCGAAGCCTGCACTCCAAATACGAGGCTTTCCTTATGGCCTTAATCCTTCGGCCTGAGCACTAGTATCTTACCCAGCGATTGAAGCCCTACCAGTTCCTCAAACGCCAATCCGGACTGATCGAAAAGGTTCTGCCACTCAGGAAGCGTTCTTTCCCTGCCTCGGGTAGCCATGAACATCTGCATATCGAAGGCTGCACTGGAAAAATCGGCCTTCAATTCCGGAACCACCAACTCCATCAACGCAATGCGGGCACCGGTACCCATACTTGCGGCGGCCAGATTGCGCAGCACTTTGATGCAGTCATTGTCATCTATGCCATGCAGAACGGCGCTCAACAAGTAGATGTCTTTGTCGTTTTTGGCTGCGGGAACCGATTCGAGCAAGTCTCCCGCTTGGAAGGTTAATTGAGACAGAAGGGCTGGCGGTTCTTTTCCGACCCAATAGTTTGCCGCTGTTTGAACAACCTGATTCCGATCAAACACTAAAGCCGTGAGATGCGGATACCGCTTTAGTATGGCTAATAATTTACTTCCCTTCGAGCCGCCAACATCGATGATTCGATCAAATTGCCCCCAATCGAAGTCGGTGGCAAAACTGTCACCCATCAATGCTTCCACGCTGTCCATCGCACGGGCAAACAGCGAATCGAATTCGGCATGGTCGTCCATGTAGGCATACAGCTCCCGGCCGTGAGAAAGTTGGAATGGAACTTCCCCGCTGCATACCCCCTGTTCCAGCTGCTCATGCCAAGGCTGGCTCATCTCAAGCGAATTGTGCATCAATATCATCGCTCTGACATTTTTCGGGTTGTCTTCTCGCAAGTAGGTGGAAAGCCCATTGTTTTTGAAGACTCGCGGCGACACTTCTTCAAATATACCCATGGCCGCCAGCATGCGCAGCAGACGGTAGACGGCGTCCGCTTGCGCCGAGACTCGCGCCGCCATGACATCAACGGCGAGCTGCTCATCTCCCAGAACGGATGCGATGTCCAGACGTACGGCGACATGAAGCACACGTGACTGCCAAAACGCTGACCCAATCTGGATAAGCCGAAACGGTGGCGGCGTGATCTTGTTGGGAATGTTCTGTAGCCAAGCGGCAAACTTCATCAGCTTTGCAAAGCGGCGAACCGGGCCTGAATTTTTTTGCAATGACATCGCAAATCTCCTGATATTCACATCTACCACTTTGTTTAAATAGCACGTCATACCGGCATGGACTGCCGGTATCTAGAACACATGGATGTGATCTGAGCCTTGCCATCCCTGGCTTCTGGATTCCGGCAATCCCTGCCGGAATGACGTAGTGGATATTCTCATTAAAATTGATAAGTATTGAGCTATTCAGCCCTTGTCGGCGTCAAGCCCGTGGCAAAAAGATAGCCATTAAACGCCGCCAATTTTTCGAGGAAGTCAGTATCCATGGTTCGCCCCATCTGTTCTTCAAAAATATCTTTCAGCAGGATCGGCATCATTGCCAGACTGACAAATGCCATCCTGACAATGTCAGGGTCTAATGAAGGCGTGACTTGCCCGGCAGATTTCATATCCTCCACCTTCTTGGCCCCGCGTGTGCGCCCTCGCTCCAATAGCTGTTGGATAAAGCGCCGACCCGGCCCTTGGTTAAGCGCCAGAACTTTCAAAATCAGCTTCGGAAATTCAGGCCGCTTGGACATGGTCTCGTAATACAGATTGAAGAAGTCTTTAAACCCATCGACGGAGTCCAGCATTTGTCCGTCCAATACGTTAAGCAGCGGGTTCATGGTGTCACGGATCATCTCCTCATATAAGCCCTCTTTGTTGCCAAAGTAATAACGGATCATCGAGATATTGGCGTCGGCCTTTTCTGCGATCAGCCGGGTCGTGACCTTGTGGTAGTCGTCGGACAGAAAACTGTCGAGAACCGCTTTGAGCAGCCGCTCGCGTACGGGATCGGCAGCAATCTCGGGGGTGCTAAACATCACATTCTCCAATATCAGATAGTGAATTTAGATTAGCAGTTGCAAGTCGGTGTCACCAGAAGTTTCGTCAATCAACTTGGGTGGTTTGATTGGCTGGGAAATTTGCTGCTTAGGGATGCGAATGTTGAATCGGGTAGGTTGGGCAACAGCTTTTCGTTGCCCAACATTTTGGTATCCGGTGGAGGAATGTGCGTGGTCGAATTCGAAATTTTCCGCCATATTGAAACATCGTAATGTTGGACATAAAAAGCATGCCCAACCTACAGAACTACTGGAAGACGCTCAGGCGAACCGGCTGCCCATAGCAATAAGTGGGTATCCAGTAACAGCTTCATTCTTCGCCGCTGAAAAGCTGCTCGATTTCTTTGCTGCCCATGTGGTCGAAATCATCAGGAACGGTGATCTGCCCGGCCATAAAACCTAGCCTTCTGACTTGTCCTGACAGTGGCGCTCCAGCCGGGTCACTTTAACCAGCGGCTTTCCTGCCTTGGCGATGATGAAGGAATCGCCCTTTACCGCCTGCTCTATCAACCGCGACAGTTGGGTTTTGGCTTCGTGGATATTGATTGTCTGCATGACAAACCTCCTTGAATTAAGTTTAGTTAGTTTAGTCTATCACATAAGATGCAATAAACCAGATGCGACACTCGCCGTCCTTGTAAATAGTATCTCTATAGGGAAAATCCATGAGCGAGAGCAAACACATTTTGTGCCGCCGACTTAAGCAAGATTGATCATTGAACCCACCCTTTTCTACCCGACAGCTGACCATTAATTTCCGCCAACACTTTTGCTAATAAATCCTGCTGGCCGGTCTGGAAGTTTGCCGCATCGGTTTCCCGGCGCAGCCAGGTAAACTGGCGCTTGGCCAGTTGCCGGGTGGCAACGATGGCTTTTTCGGTCATGGTTTCAAGGTCGTATTCGCCTTGCAGGTACGACCAGGCCTGCCGGTAACCGACGGCCCGGATCGAGGGCATTTTTTCGGTCAGATCGCCGCGTTGATAAAGCGCTGCCACTTCGTCGATAAAGCCCTGCTCCAGCATTTGTTTAAAGCGCCGTTCGATGATGTCGTGTAGGATGGCCCGGTCTTGCGGGGCGATAATCAGTTTTATTCTTTGATAGGGGATGTCTTGCGCCTGGGCTTCGGTGAAAAAAGACGTTAACGGTTTGCCGCTGATTTCGTAGACTTCCAACGCGCGTTGGACGCGCTGCGGGTCATTGGGGTGGATTCTCGCCGCCGATTCGGGATCGATCTCGGCCAGTCGGCTGTGCAGGGCTTCTTTGCCCAGTTGTTCCAAGTCCCGGTCGAGTTTGGCCCGGATGATCGGGTCTGCTTCGGGCAGTACCGCAAGGCCGCTGTTCAGGACGTTAAAATACAGCATAGTGCCGCCGACCAGTATCGGGATTTTGCCGCGCCGGGTTATGTCATCCATTAAGGCCAGCGCCTGTTTCCTGAACTGACCGGTGGAGTAGGATTCGGCGGGGTCGAGGATGTCGATCAGATGGTGCGGGATGCCTCCCCGTTCTTCCAGCGTGGGCTTGGCGGTGCCGATGTCCATGCCTTTAAACACCAGCGCTGAATCGACGCTGATAATTTCGCCGTTAAGCGTTTGGGCGAGTTGTACGGATAGCGCGGTTTTTCCTGAGGCGGTTGGGCCCATCAGGAAAATGGCGGGGGGATTGGGTTGAGTTTTCATAATTTTGGATTACCTAGTTCCCACGCGCTGCGTGGGAATTCATACCGCCCGCGCTGCGGGTTATTTCTCAACGCAGCGCGTTGAAAACTGCATTCCCACGCAGCGCGTAGGAACGAGAGAAACCCTCGTGTCTTCGTGGTGAACTCACTGCCCACGCAAAAAGAATTTATCAAGGTCGTGAGTCGATAATTCCACCCAAGTCGGTCTGCCGTGATTGCACTGCCCTATTCTTTCGGTTTGCTCCATGTCCCGCAGCAGGGCGTTCATTTCATCGACGGTCAATCGGCGGTGTGCGCGCACGGAACCATGACAGGCCGCCTTGGCTAATATTTCATTGGATTTTTCCTGTATCCGCTGACTCATGCCGTGTTCGGTCAAGTCCGCCAGCACATCGCGAACCAGGGCTTCCATGTCGGTATTGCCCAATAAAACGGGGATTGAGCGCAACACTATGGTTTCGGGGCCGGATCGGTTGAGTTCAAAACCCAGGGTGTTGAAAAATTCATGCTCATCTTCGGCCAAATCCGCTTCGGCTACGCTGACGGTTATTTTAATCGGCAGCAACAACGGCTGGCTGGGCACCGCGCCGTTTTGGTGTTGCTGTTTTAAGCGCTCGTAGGTGACCCGTTCGTGCGCGGCATGAGCATCGACCAGGATGATGCCGGTGGGAGTTTCCGACAGGATGTAGATGTTATGCAGATGCGCGATGGCGTAGCCTAGCGGTCTTGCTTCCGCTTGGGTTGGCTCAGTTGGTTGGACCATCGGCTCAGGTTTTGGATACAGCGAGGCATAGGCTTGGATGGCTTCTTCTACATGCAGCGGCAGCGATGCTTGCTGTGGCGGTCTGTAGGTCGGTTTAGTGTCGAAATGGGGCTTTGTGTGTTGGGTTACGCTATCGTTTTGCCAAGCTACATTGTTTGGATTGGCATCCAAGACGGGTTGTCTTTGCGGTGATGGTGCGGACTCCAATTGTTGGGTTACGCTATCGCTAACCCAACCTACATTAGGTCGATTGTCATTCCCCGGCCTTAAATCGGCCAATGACCGGTGCAGAGCCGAGAACAGAAAATCATGCACCAACCGCCCTTCCCTGAATCTGACTTCCAACTTTGCCGGATGCGCGTTGACATCGACCAGCGTGGGGTCGAGCGTCAGGTACAGGACGAAAACAGGATGCCGCCCATGAAATAATACATCCTGATAAGCCTGTTTGACGGCATGGGAAACCAGCTTGTCCCTGACCAGCCTGCCGTTGACGTAGAAAAACTGCATGTCCTGCTGGCTGCGCGAAAAGGTCGGCAAGCCGACCCAGCCGGTCAGTTGCAGGCCCGATGCCGCAAAGTCGATTTTGACCGAGTTTTCGATAAAGGCCGAGCCGCAGATACCGGCTATCCGTTGCTCCTGCTCAGCATCCGTTGCCGCCGGTTTCAGGTTGAGTATTTCCTTCTGGTTATGTGTCAGGGTAAAACCCATATCGAAACGGCTCAGCGCCATACGTTGAATTAACGTTTCTATGTGTGCGAATTCGGTTTTTTCGGTTTTTAAAAACTTGCGCCGGGCCGGGGTGTTGTAAAACAGGTCGCGCACATCGACGGTGGTGCCTTGCGGATGCGGGTCGGGTTGCGGGTCGAAATTCTGTTCGGTGCCGTCGGCATTGACCTTCCAGGCGCAATCGGCATCGCTGATGCGTGAAATCAGCGTGAGCCTTGCAACCGAGCTGATGCTGGGCAAGGCCTCGCCGCGAAAGCCCATGCTAACCACCTGTTCCAGGTCTTTTAGGCTGGCAATCTTGCTGGTTGCATGGCGGGACAAGGCTAAGGGCAAATCTTCTTTGACGATGCCGCAGCCGTTGTCCCTGATTTTGATCAGCCGTGCGCCGCCCTGCTCGATGTCGATAGTGACTTGACTGGCTCCCGCATCGAAACAATTTTCAACCAGTTCTTTAACCACGGACGAGGGTCTTTCGACTACCTCACCGGCGGCAATCTGATTGACCAGTTGTGTGGGGAGTGAATGGATACGCATCAGCCGACCTAAAGCAAAACGCGTATTTTATATGAGTGGGGGGATTATTCACACTGCCTTGTTAAGACATCGGCAATCTAGGCCGCAAAGCTTAACAGTTCAAAGCCAGCTTTGAACTCCGGTATCTTTGCTCTCGGGAGTCCAAAACTGGCTTTGGCCGTCTTTTTTCCTTTCGCCATGAATCTTGAACCTTAAAATCACATCTCCAAAGCCGCTACGCTGCTTTCCACGGGATAGGGTTTATTAATGTCTTTACTGAAATAGCTGCGCACACCTTCGAATATAGCCAGCGCAACTTTCGATTGGTGCGCGGTATTGAGCAATTTAAGCTCTTCCGACGGATTGGAGATGAACGCCGTTTCAACCAAAATGGACGGCACATCGGGCGATTTCAACACCAAAAATCCGGCTTTTTGTACCGATCCGTAGTGCAGCTCGCCGATGTTTTCAAAATTCTTTAACACCTTATCGGCAACCCTCACACTGGCATCCTGGGTCGCGGTCTGCGACAAATCCAGCAATACCGAAGCCAATACATCTTCTTTATCGTTCAGGCTGACGCCGCCAACCAAATCGGCTGCGTTTTCGCTATCTGCCAGCCAACGCGCGGCCTCGCTGGTCGCGCCTTTATTGGACAAGGTGAATACCGAAGCGCCTTTAACGGTTGAGTTCTGGAAGGCATCGGCATGGATAGAGATAAATAAATCGGCCTTGGCTTTCCGGGCAATTTGCATTCTTTTCCTAAGATCGACGAAGTAGTCGCCTTTGCGCACCAGGACGGCCTTCATGCCCGGCTGCTTGTTGATTAAATTCGCCAGTTTTTTGGCAATAGCCAGGGTAATTCTTTTTTCCTCGGTGCCGTTTCGTCCGTGAGCGCCGGGATCGTCGCCGCCGTGACCGGCATCTACTGCAACAATAATATCTTTGTCACGTTTGGCAACCTTTATTGGGACTGCCGGAGCGGATACGCTCGTTTTAACAGCGGTCGGCTGAGGCTCTTTAACGGGTTTTTCTACAGTTTTTTGGCTCTTCGCCGTTTTGACATCAGCAATTTTGTCGGCAACTGTTTTAGTCTCCGCCCTCTCCTCAAGCTTTGCATATTTATCCTGGGCTTTGCCCAACAATTCAATAACCAGACGATGCCCATCCATGCTATTGGTTCTTAACGACATACTTTTAGAACTAATTTCTCTTTTTAAATCGACTACAATCCTTAAGTCGGTTTTGTCTTTTGTTGCAACGCGCACTTGGGAAAACAGCGGGTGAGATGCCGGGGGCTGGCTTAATGCCTGCCTGATATTTGCATTGCGGATGTCGATCACCAAGCGCGAGGGATTATTCAACAGGAAAACCCGATGCTCAGGCGAGGCGCTCACATCGAACAGCATTTGGTTTTGATCGGGCGTGTTCCAATAGCGCAACGAACTGATATTGACCTGCCCTGCATAACCGGGCACAGCCAATAACTGCAATCCAATAATAAACAAGGCTTTCCAACAACTTCCCATCGACACAATCCACAAAGTGATAATCAGGATTAGATTATAGCAGTATGTAATTGTTTTCCTAGGGCAGCTGTTTAACTTATTTTAAATTATGAGCGATTATAAGCATATCTACTGAACGGCCATTTCCTTCCACAACCAAGCTGACGACCCTGTCAGGTTCGGGTAAAAAGCCTTTGCCCATGTCCGGCCACTCGATAAAACACACGCTGTCCTGGTCGAAATAATCCCGTATGCCTATCCATTCCAGCTCTTCGGGATCGGCGACCCGGTATAAATCGAAATGGAATATTTTGCGGCCGCCTATCGTGTATTCTTCGACCAGCGTATAGGTCGGGCTTTTGACCGCGCCGGTATAACCCGCCGCCCTTAGGAATCCCCTGACCAGCGTCGTTTTCCCTGCGCCCAGTTCGCCATGCAAAAATATCAGGCATTTAGACGGCAGCTCCGCCCAAAGCTTCGCGCCAAACTGCTCGGTCGCTTCGGTATCCTTTAAATAGGTTTTCATACATTCACCAGTTGCCTGAGATAAGGCATTAAATCGCTGGCCAACAGGCCCCTTTCCCCGTCTTTTGCTGCGGCCAAATCGGCCGCCAGGCCGTGATTGTATACGCCTTGCTGCGCCGCCTCCTGCAACGGCAAGCCTTGGGCCAGCAAACCGGCGATCACCCCGGCCAATACGTCGCCCATGCCGCCGGAGGCCATGCCCGGATTGCCGGTGTTGGAAACGGCAAGCTCTTGTTCGGATGCGATCACTGTCCCCGCGCCTTTAACAATGGCGACGCCGCCGTATTTGGCTTGGATGGACGAGGCTGCCGCAAACCGGTCTTGCTGTATGTCGGCAGTAGCGCAGTTCAACAGCCGAGCCGCTTCGCCGGGATGCGGGGTTAAAATCCAGTTCGACTTTGCTGCGGGTGCGTTGGCTAAAAGATTCAAGCCGTCTGCATCAATGACCATCGGTTTTCCCGACGCTATCGCGGCATTAAATAACGCTGTTGCCCAAACGCTTTGCCCCAATCCCGGCCCGACCACGACGATACTAGCTTTTGCCAATAATGCCGACAGCTGTTCTACCGTTTCCACGCCATGACACATCAATTCCGGCCTGCCCAGGTTCATCAGACATGAATGTTCGGGGCGTGTCGCGATACTGACCAAGCCCGCACCCACGCGCAAAGCCGCCTCACCCGCCATTCTGGCCGCGCCTGAATAACCCAAGTCGCCGCCGACGATCAACACATGCCCGCAACTGCCTTTATGTGCGCAACGGTCGCGGCGCGGCAACGGCGTTTTGACCACACGCGTCGCCGCAGCTTTTATCCCGGCAAACACATCATCCGGCACTCCCAGTTGCGCATAGCCAATCTCGCCACAATATTCGGCCGCCTGTCCGGTAAACAAACCCTGCTTCAGGCCTATAAAAGTCACAGTACAGACGGCCTTTACCGCGCAGCCCATCGCGTTGCCGGTATCGGCATGTAAACCGGACGGAATATCGACGGCGATAACGGGGGCCGAATGGGCATTGATAGTCTGTATCGCTTCGGCATAAAGCCCGGTGACTAGCCGATCCAATCCGGTACCGAACAGCGCGTCAACCAGCACATCGGCGTTAACCAACTGCCCGGCCTGGAACGGGATAACTGCACCCTTAGCATCATTATGTTTTTGGTAGGCCGTCAACGCATCGCCTTGCAGTTTTTCAGGATCTGAAACGGCGTGGACGCAAACCTGCAATCCTGCATCCAATGCCAGTTTGGCAATAATATAGCCATCCCCCGCATTATTCCCGGAACCGCAAAAAACCGCTACCGACCGGGCATCCGGCCACTGTTTTTTGAGCAACAAAAAAACCTCAGCCCCCGCCCTACTCATTAATTCAAAGCCGGGAATGCCGCGTTCTTGGATCGCGATTCGATCCAGCTCCCTGACCTGTGCTGCACGATAGAGTTTTATTGGTAAATTTTGCATGGTATTGTGGTGTGACTCCTTAACTTCGTAAACACATTATATCCTCGTCGCCAGCTATGGACATCAGTAGCCAAAAAATGATTACCCTCGCCTACGGTACTATTTTGTAAGTTGATAATTTTAGCGCCTTTCATAGCCACCATCACCCACCCTACCGGGTGCGATTCAAACTGATGTGGTTATGCTGGTTCCCAAGCTCCAGCTCTCATCTTTATACACAAGTGCCTTCGGGACACCGTCATTCTGGCAGGGATGCCGGAATCCAGTCACATGGATGTGAAGCTATCGACTGGCACTTCGCTT
>CAMAUL010000075.1 GCA_945861405.1 Candidatus Methylobacter oryzae
CAAATAATCCTGAACACACGGCGGCAAGATGTAGGGGGTATCCCGATCAATCAGGATGAATTGGGTAGCCATTTTTGTTTTTGATTCCGTGTTTCGGTGGGGCTATTTTAACACTTTTTGCACTGCAAAATCCGACAGTCTCCTAGTCAATTTAATTAATGAATATTAGGTTGAATAAGGCTATTAAAAACTAGGCCGCTATTGTTTAAATCCATGTTTTTTAAGTTGCTAACGGCGATATTAATATCAGTAACGGTTCTAATAGTTTGGTTGTCCACGTTATTCTGGATAACTGTACTCAATCCTGCTCCTGCCAAATCAGGAGATTGATTCATGGCCCCGTTCTGGAGCAATAACGCATTGTCGGGTAATTGGAAAAATGAGGAAGACACTACCGTGCCATTTAAAGAGGTAATTCTTTCTAAGCTAAAATCGATGTTCATTCCGTTTGGGAGTACAAACCCACCTCTTAATTGATCCAGCTCACTGTCAGACGCACGCTCAAAATTTTCAAGTCGGTGCAGCATATTGTCTGGGGCTTCATCCGCTAATGCCTGAGCAGCTAAGCCGGAGCTGATCCAAACGGCTAACCAGAGTAGTGGTTTAATGAGATTCCGGCAGACATTAATTTTATAGAGCTTCATGTTAAATACTCCGCGTAATTAAAAATCCCAGCGTCCAGGCTGCAACATATTGAATTGACCTAAACTGGCTCGATCAACGGCAGAACCTAGCGGTGCCTTGACTCGTAGCGCCCACTCTTGTTGGTCTTGAAAATGCTTAGCCGCTAGTTCCTGTTTATCATGGATTAAAAATAAAATACGGTTGTCCCACATGGTTTCAAACTCATCTCTGGGTATTGCCTTTATGCCTACGGCGGGATCTCCCACCAGAACTTCCTGCTCATTGAGTCCTTTAATAATAACGAAATGCAAGTAACCGTCACGATTAATAATCGTGATTGCAGGTGCATTGGCTTTAATCAATTGATCCAATTTAATTTTGAAGCCGTCGGAGCGATAGCCGCGCCTTTCCAGATAAAGCTTTATATCCAGTAACGAAAAGCCCTGCTTTTGAATCTTCGGCTGATCGCCATTTTGATACATGTCAACGAATACGCTTTGCTCGTCAACCACATCGTCATAATGAAAGGTAAGCAGGCTGGCCAACGTTGCCGAGCCGCAACTGAAATCATATTGTTGCTTGTAGACGGTCTTGAACCGCCGTTCTAAAAAACTGGTCACAGGAACGTCATAGTTACCTGCACCCGCAATACCATTGAAGTTGATAGGGCCTGCATGGCTGCAAAAAGTGAGTAGCAGAAGAAACGCGCATTTAGCTAAAAATCGTGTCATGTCGAACCTTCCCGCTGAATAAACATTCATTAAGGCATGATCGTTACGATCACGTTAGTCGCATCCTGAATGATGACGTTGTTGCCGGTGTTTTGAATAACCGTGTTAATGCCGCTGGCCTGAGCAAATGAGCCATGGTCAATAATGTTGTAACCATTGACGTTATGGTTTGCTTGATTGCCGCTTAGTGCGGCTTGCACATTCATGTTGTTAATATTCGTCAAATCTACGCCTTCCCGGCCACGCGCATTATCCAACTCTTCTAATAACACTGTTTCGACCGGAGAAAAAAGTAACTGATCCTGGTTTTCAGCAAGATCAGCTTGTGCTGTTTGGCTTTGCATAATAAATAGTAGAGCTAAAAAACAACCCTTTGAAATCGTCCCCATAACATCCTCCTAAAACCACGCTTTAATGTTGTCGGCAAAAGCCGGTGAGTAAAAACTGCTCACCGGCGTAGTCCAACTAAAGTTGACTAACTTATGAAAGCTTAAGGAGCTACAGGGTTTGGTTGATTAACATTGACATTGCCTTGGAACGATACCTGTTGCTGTGCCAGAGAATTGTTACCCAGGTTTTGAACGTTTTGGTTAATACCTGCGCTACCATTGAAAGCATTATCCATGGTGTTGTTGGCTGTATAGTTAGCTGGGACAATATCGCCGCCAAAGCTAACTGGCGCGCCTGTGACACTGCCTGTCAAAGCTGAATTATTTGCGTAGTAGTTACTAGTAGCATCGCCGCCGCCGTTAGCCGCAGCCGTTCCGCTTCCATCAGCATTCGCTTGGCTGTTATCAGAGTGGTCACTGTTGTCCGTAGTGGCATTGCCGCCACCATTAGCAGCGGCGGATCCGAATCCGATTGAATTTGCTTGGCTATTGTCGGTAGTTGCAGATGCAGTGCCGCCATTGTTAGCGGCAGCTGAACCTTGAGCACTTGCAGAAGTTAAGCTGTTATCGCTGTTATCGCTGTTGTCTGAAGTTGCGGTGCTTCCACCATTAGCCGCAGCAGAACCATTAGCGCTTGCATTAGCCGAGCTGTTATCAGAGTGATCTGAGGTAGCGGTACTGCCATTGTTTGCAGCCGCATCGGTTGCAGAAGCGGTACTGTTATCGGAATTATCAGAGTTATCGGAACGGTCTGTTGAGGCGGTGCCTCCATTGTTTGCAGCCGTATCGGTTGCAGAAGCGGCACTGTTATCAGAGTTGTCGCTGTTATTGCTGTTATCAGTGTTATCAGCCGCAGACCCATATTCATTTGCAATTATACCCGGCCCTGTCTGGGTGCTAGTAGCGGTTGCATCTTGGCTAACTGCTGATGTGTCCGCCGTATTGGTAGGATTTGCCCAAGCGCTGGAAGCCGAGCCCAATGCAAGAAGAATGCTTGCAGTTAATATTTTTTTGTTAAATTGTTTCATTGTTATTTCTCCGTGAATATATTCAAATAGCATCAGATATTGGTATGGAAAAAATATCTGATGGTTTTGGATAACTCATCAACTCAGTATTTCGGTGAGCTGACGGGTTGTCACAGTTTCAGTATCCTTGATGATCTCTTAAATTTCCATAGATGAAATATCAATAAATCATTAAAAATCATCTAGATACGTATAATTACTTAAGTGATAAGACGTATATTTATATCGTTATCCGGCTCCGTTCTTTCAAAATACGCCTTGCGAGTTGCTATTGCTAAGGTTGAACGTTTATTTTGAAGTCAATTCAGGTGATAATGCGTGTCGCATAAGGCTGGCGAGTTCTTAGGCGCACTCAAAATTACGGAATAAGTATTATGAAATCGAGAGATAGACGACGGGGGGTGGTTTTGGTTAATACCGGCTCGGGTAAGGGGAAATCTTCCAGCGCTTTGGGCATGGTATTTCGTGCTGCAGGCTGGGATATGAGGGTCTGTGTGATCCAATATATCAAGGGGCAATGGCAAACCGGCGAACAAAAAGCTGCCGAGCGTTTTGATAATATCGAATGGCACACGTTGGGCGACGGTTTTACCTGGGATACTAAAAACCCTGAGCAGGATATTAAAACCAGTCGGGAAATTTGGGAATTCAGCAAGGCCAAGATTTTGTCTGAGCAATTCGATCTAGTGTTGCTGGATGAGATCAATTACTGCTGCGGCTATAATTGGATCTCGGGTCAGGAAATAGCCGATTTTATTCGCGATGAAAAACCGGCTTGGCTGCATTTGATCTTGACCGGCCGCAACGCCGCGCCCGAAGTCATTGCCATTGCCGATACCGTAACCGAAATGGTTAAGGTGAAACACGCTTATGAGCAGAGCATTAAGGCTGAACAGGGGATTGAATTTTAAAAAAGTTAAGGGCAAGATGTTGAGCCAGAAGTGTATAAGTTGTTGAGAATGGATGGTATATAGATAATTTTTAAGGTAAATACACCGGGCAACCTGTAAAATGGTTAGCGATTGTCACAATGAGGAGAAGAAGATGTCTGAAGTACAAAAAATTATGATGGCAGTTGCCTCGGTTTTTATAATGGGCTTTGTTTTGGTCGGCTTAAGTAAAGAAGATCAGACGGCTGAACAAATGGAAGCCGCAGCAAAGATCAGGGCTGTAGTTGCATTGCAAATGATGGCAAACGAAAAATGTCCGCCGAAAATCAAGGAGGCAACAGGAGAGCAGGTTTATACCACGTCTGAAACCGAGACTGATAAGGAGACTTATCTTACTTTGAAGTGGGTGGGTGAAAATGCCGATAAGGGTGGATTCAAAAAGGCATCTTGCACATTGCACACCTCTTTGGGTGGAATTTCAGAGTTGATTATTGATGACAAAGTCATCATAAAGAAAAAAATCTAGGGTACATGGAGGTCTGGCTGAATCATGCGGTTTTGCATGGATTCAATCGGAACTATCTATTTTGCAGGCTATTAGATCGATTTACCAAGAGACAGGTCAGTGTTTTTATGGCGTGATTTTTATCATCCATTTAAAGCAACTGTAAAACGCAGACGCACAGGCTAACGCCCCTTAACCTACATTCGGGTAGGTAAGGCTAAACAACAAAAAGAAAATTTTATGACGAAAACAATGATTAAGGGAGTTTTAAAAACATGGAAAGAGGATCGTGGGTTCGGCTTCATCAGTCCTGATGATGGCGGGAAAGATATTTTTATTCATATTTCGGCGCTCAAGGGAACGAGCCGCCGTCCAGTAACCGGCGATGTTATTTATTATCAAAGCACAAGAGATAATCGGGGCAAGTACAAAGCGATTAATGCCTATATTGAAGGCGTGGAAATTCTGGAAGACAAATCCGCAGGTTTTTTCAATACCAGGAAAGGTGCTATCGTGCTGATAATATTGGCCTTAGTGGCTATTGCCGCTGCGGTTGTAGCGCTCAATCTGCCTCCTCAATTGTAGCGGAAGTTTGATGTAGACCCATAGGATGGGCTGACGAAGAAGGAAGCCCATCCTATGGGTTAATCTGCCAGATGTAATTACATTGAGGGTTTGCAATGACCGATTCACAAAAATGGCTGATGTTCGCTTTTATCGGAGGTTCGGCTTGGCTAATTTACTTGCTGGCACCGGTGTTGATGCCGTTTGCTTTCGCGGCGATGCTGGCTTACCTCGGCGATCCGCTCACCGATAAACTGGAAACCTATCGATTATCCAGAACCAAAGCCGTGCTGGTGGTTTTCTCGGTGATGACGTTGGTTTTTGTGTTGGTTTTACTGCTGCTTGTTCCACTTTTGGAGTCTCAGGTCGAGGATTTCGTGAGTAATTTGCCCGCCTATGTCGCATGGTTGAATGAAACGGTCATCCCTTGGGCGCAGCGGCGATTTCATTTGGGCATCAGGCCTGTTAACCTCAATCAGATCATTGGCTTGATTAAAGGTCATTGGGAACAAGCGGGCGGCATTGCTGCGGCGCTAATGAGTTCGGTCTCGCATTCCAGCGGGGTGATAGCCGAATGGCTGATGAATCTGCTGTTAATTCCCGTGGTCACTTTCTATTTACTGCGCGATTGGGACGACTTGGTTGTCAAAGTTCATGACTTATTGCCCCGGCGTGTCGCGTCTACCGCTACCAAACTCGCAAGTGAAGTTGATACGGTATTGTCAGCCTTCGTCCGGGGGCAGCTTTATGTGATGTTGGCCTTGGGCTGTATTTACAGTCTCGGGCTATGGATGACCGGCCTTGATTTGGCTTTCTTGATAGGCATGGTGGCCGGTTTGGTCAGTTTTGTGCCTTATCTGGGTTCGGTCGTCGGCATCGTTATGGCCTGTGTGGCGGCCTTGGTGCAGTTTCACGAGTTAATACAGCTGGTGCCGGTCGCCATTGTTTTTATTGTCGGGCAGTCGCTGGAAGGCATGGTGTTAACGCCGATGCTGGTCGGTGACAAAATCGGCTTGCATCCGGTTGCGGTGATGTTTGCGGTATTGGCAGGCGGGCAGTTATTCGGTTTTCTGGGCATCCTGCTGGCATTGCCTGTCGCCTCGGTCATTATGGTGTTGTTGCGGCATGTGCATGATTTATATCGGTACAGCGATTTTTACGGGCGACAATGAGACTTGGCTTTATTGTTTTTGCACTTTGTTTGGCGCATTTGATTGAAGGCGTGTGCTGGGCCAGTGATGAAAAGCGGGAGGCCGAATTTGCCGATAGTATTAACAAGACCTTGGCTAATGGTAAGGTGATCTGGCTGGGATCTGAAGGTAAAAAATTTCTCGGCCTTTATACGGAAACAGAAAAGATTATCGGCAATGGCGTTGCTATTATTCTCCATGATATGAATGGACATCCCAATCAGCAGCAGTTGATTTACGATTTGAGGGTTTTTTTACCCGAGCATAAGTGGGCAACACTTTCATTGCAAATGCCGCTTAGGGAGGCAGGTGCTGAAAAGGACGAATATTATGCGTTGCTTCCAGAGGCGGCGGCGCGAATCCAGACGGGGATTAGCTATGCAAGGAGCAATGGTGCCGAAAATATTGTCGTGGTCGGTTATGGGCTGGGCGGGCTGATGGGCGTCTATGCCCTGAGTGAGCAGGCGGCAGACATTAAAGCATTGGTGACCATTAGTTTGCCGGTGCCGGTCACCGAAAACAAAGCGGCCCAAACGCTGGAGCTCATCAAGAAAATCAAGATTCCGATGCTGGATATTTATGGCGCAGTAGACGTGGCGGACGTTACAGAAAGCGCCAAGGATCGGCGTTTGGCGGCCAAAGAAAATGCGGGCTACCGGCAGATTAAAATCGATGATGAAGGCCACGCTTATCTGCATGATGAAGGTCTGCTGGTTAAGCGGATATACAGCTGGCTGGGAGTGATTGTGGGAGCGACTCCTACTCCTGCCGCCCAATGACATATTTATTGGCGCTGTTAAATCATGGGTTGAATCAAGAAAGTTAAACGGTAAACCAGCATTAGACAAATCCCCCGTGAAAGTAGGCCTTGAACAGGTCTAAATCTGTTACAATGCCCAGCTAACACAGCAGTGCAATGTCCGGCACTATGCATTAACACTACAATAACAAGTTGAAAACTAAGTGGATTTAAAACATATAAGAAATTTTTCCATTATCGCGCATATCGATCATGGAAAATCGACATTGGCGGATCGTTTTATTCAAATTTGCGGCGGCTTAAGTGCCAGGGAAATGTCCGCGCAAGTGCTCGATTCGATGGATATTGAAAAAGAGCGCGGCATCACCATTAAAGCGCAGAGTGTCACGCTGGATTTTAAGGCGAAAGACGGCGAGACGTATCAATTGAACTTCATCGATACTCCGGGTCATGTGGATTTTTCTTATGAGGTTTCCAGGTCTTTAGCGGCTTGCGAAGGTGCGTTGCTGGTCGTTGATGCGGCTCAGGGCGTTGAAGCGCAAAGCGTCGCCAACTGCTATACGGCGATAGAGCAGGGGTTGGAAGTGGTTCCTGTTTTGAACAAGATTGATTTGCCTTCTGCCGAACCTGAGCGGGTGCAGGCCGAGATTGAAGAGGTGATAGGCATACCGGCTGACGAGGCGCTGATGATCAGCGCTAAAACAGGGCTGGGTGTGCAGGATGTGCTGGAACAGCTGGTGCTTAAAGTTCCGCCGCCGCAAGGCAATATTGAGGGTCCGTTGCAGGCCTTGATTATCGATTCCTGGTTTGACAGTTATCTGGGTGTGGTGTCGCTGGTCAGGATTATGCATGGCAGTATCCGCAGAAAGCAAAAGATCACTATCATGTCCACCGGCAAGTCGTTTATCGCCGAGAAGGTCGGTGTGTTTACGCCCAAGCGGCTGGAAAAAGACATTTTAAATACCGGTGAAGTCGGCTATGTCGTAGCCGGTATTAAAGACATTTTCGGCGCGCCGGTTGGCGATACCATTACTTGGACGGATAACCCTGCCGCCGAACAGCTCACCGGATTCCAAAAGGTTCAAGCGCGCGTTTTCGCGGGTTTGTATCCGGTCAGTTCCGATCATTATGAGGATTTGCGCGAGGCGCTGAACAAGTTAAATCTTAACGATGCGTCCTTGCATTTTGAGCCGGAAACGTCTCAGGCTTTGGGCTTCGGTTTTCGTTGCGGCTTTCTCGGTATGTTGCACATGGAGATTGTGCAGGAGCGTCTGGAAAGGGAATACGATGTCGATCTGATCACCACAGCGCCGACGGTTATCTATGAAGTCATTACCCAGAACGATCAGGTTTTGATGATTGATAACCCGGCCAAGCTGCCGGATATGGGAACGGTCAAGGAAATCAGGGAGCCTATTATCCGGGCTAATATTCTGGTGCCGCAGGCTTATCTGGGCGGCGTTATTACGTTGTGTATAGAAAAACGCGGGGTGCAGAAAGACATGCAGTATGTCGGCAGGCAAGTGTCGCTGCATTATGAAATGCCGCTCAGCGAAGTGGTGCTGGATTTCTTCGACCGTTTAAAGTCGGTGAGCCGGGGCTTTGCATCGTTCGATTATGAGTTTTTGCGATTCCAACCGGCCGAGCTGGTCAAGCTGGATGTGTTGATTAACGCTGAAAAGGTCGATGCCTTGTCGATCATCGTGCATAAGGATTTAAGCCATAACCGGGGCCGGGATCTGGTCGAAAAGATGAAAGACCTGATTCCCCGGCAAATGTATGAGGTTGCGATTCAGGCGGCCATCGGCTCCAAGGTTATTGCCCGCTCCACCGTTAAAGCGATGCGCAAAAACGTAATTGCCAAATGTTACGGCGGCGATATCAGTCGTAAGAAAAAATTGCTGGAAAAACAAAAAGCCGGTAAAAAACGCATGAAACAGGTTGGCAATATTGAGATTCCTCAAGAGGCGTTTTTGGCTGTTTTGCAGCTTAATAAAGAATAGCACGATTTTTTATGCACCAGGGCAACCACAAGGGATTGCCCCTACACTATAAGATATGAATATGGACTACGATTTTTCCTTTTTTCTTGCCGTCGGCTCGTTGGTTACCGGGGTAATCTGGGGCGGGTATTTGCTGGTGCTCAAAGCTAGGGGAGAGGTTTTCGATGAAGAAAATGAGCCCATCCTGGTCGAGTATGCGCGTTCTTTTTTTCCGGTGGTGCTGATTGTGTTGTTGCTGCGCTCGTTCATAGCCGAGCCTTTTCGCATACCATCAGCATCGATGATGCCGACTTTGCTGATAGGCGACTTTATCCTGGTTAATAAATTTGCCTACGGAATACGCTTGCCGGTTATTAATAAAAAAATCATTGAACGGAATGAACCCAAGCGCGGGGATATCGTCGTTTTCCGTTATCCTAAAGACCCTACGGTCGATTATATCAAGCGGGTGATCGGCTTGCCGGGCGACCGGGTCGCTTATTACGACAAAAAACTGCATATCAATGGCGTAGTCACCAATCAGGTCTCATTGGGGCGCTATCAGGGTGTTGGTCAAGGCGGGGATATGACCGGAAATGAACATTTGTTGGAAGATTTGACCGGCGTTGAGCACAGTATTTTGATCAGGAATGGCGCACTTTCAGCCGAAGGCGTTTATGTGGTGCCGCAAGGGAGTTATTTTGTGATGGGTGATAACCGCGATAACAGCAATGACAGCCGTTATTGGGGTACGGTTCCTGAAGAAAACCTGGTTGGACAGGCCTTTTTTATCTGGATGAACTGGGACTGGCAGTATAAAGGTGTGGATATTGACCGTATCGGCACAGTGTTGAAATAAACTGCACTATACTTGGGCTTTTATAATAAAAATCTGGAGAAAAAAATGAATTTGTCACCTAAACGCCAGCAAGGCTTAACCCTGATTTCGATAGTTTTTATTCTGGGGCTGATCGGATTTTTTGTGTTATTGACACTTAAGGTGGTTCCGATTTATTCGGATCACGGCAAGGTGACGAGCGCTCTGGCGGCGTTAAAAGAGACTCCTAATTTTAAGGAGTTAAGCGAAGCCGAAATCAGAAGCGGCTTAGGCAAGCGTTTTGACATCAATTATGTCTACGATGTCAAAAATGAAGATATTACAGTCGTCAAGCATGGCAATTATGTGAAAGTGGACATCGAGTATGAGACCGTCGTGAAATTGGTCGGTAACCTGAGTTTATTAGCCGAGTTTCATGATACTGTCGAGGCCGGCCAGCAGTGATAAAAAAGCCTGAAGTCTTGTGTAAAAAACTGGGTCTAGCATTTAACAACCCCCAGCTTTTTACCATGGCTTTAACGCATCGTAGCGCGGGTTCGAACAATAATGAGCGGTTGGAGTTTTTAGGAGATTCAATTTTGGGTTTTGTTGTCGCCCAGAAGATATATGAGCTATTTCCCGGTGCCTGTGAAGGCGTTTTAAGCCGGTTAAGAGCGAGTCTGGTCAATCAGGGTTCGCTGGCGGATCTGGCCAGGAAGCATCAGCTGGGCGATTATCTGTTGCTGGGATCGGGCGAGTTGAAAAGCGGTGGTTTCCGGCGCGATTCCATTCTGTCCGATGCTGTGGAAGCCATTATCGGTGCGTTGTACAACGATCAGGGCATGGACGCTTGCCAACAATGGATCTTGCAGCTGTTTGATGAAAAGTTGAAAAGTTTATCCCTCGAAAATTGGCAGAAAGATCCAAAAACCCAATTGCAGGAGCTGATGCAGTCAAAAAAAATGGAGTTGCCCGATTATACCCTGATGACCATGTCAGGACTTGCCCATGAGCAGACGTTCAAGGTTAAGTGCACTACCCCGTTAACAGCGGAGTCTTGCGTCGGCATGGGCAATTCCAGAAAAAAGGCCGAGCAGTCGGCGGCAGAGCTTATGCTCGAACTATTAAATAAGGATACTAAATGAATTGTGGTTTCGTCGCCCTGATTGGGCGGCCCAACGTCGGCAAATCAACATTGATGAATCATTTGTTGAAGCAGAAAATCAGCATCACCTCACGCAAGCCGCAAACAACCCGGCACCGGATTCTCGGCATTAACACCACTGACGCAGGCCAAGCCATTTATATGGACACGCCGGGCATGCATAACAGTGAAAAGCGGGCGTTGAATCGTTATCTAAACCGAACCGCTGATACGACCTTGCTGGGCGTTGACGTGATCGTTTGGCTGATCGACGGTTTGTCCTGGCATGAATATGACGAGGTTATCTTCAAAAAACTGGAGCAGGCCGGGCTGCCGGTTATTCTAGCGGTTAACAAGGTTGATAAGGTGACGGACAAGGAAGCTATTTTGACTTTCTTTAACGAAGCCCAGCATCGTTTTCCGTTCAAGCATTTGGTGCCTATTTCCGCATTAAAAAGAACTAATCTCGATCAGCTGGAAAGTTTGATCATGGAACTGTTGCCTGAACGGGAGTTGATCTATCCCGAAGACCAAGTGACAGATCGATCTGAGCGGTTTTTAGCGGCTGAAATCGTCAGGGAAAAGTTGACCCGGCGCTTAGGCGACGAGCTGCCTTATGCGCTGACGGTAGAGATTGAACGCTACGAAGAAAAATCCTACATCACCAAAATATACGCGATTATCTGGGTCGAACGTTTGACTCAAAAGAACATCGTGATCGGCAAGGACGGCGATATGCTGAAAAAAGTCGGCACCGATGCCCGGCTGGATATAGAAAAACTGATCGGGCAAAAAGTTTATTTGCAGCTTTGGGTTAAAGTCAAAAAAGGTTGGTCGGATAGTGAACGAGCCTTGCAAAGCCTGGGATTTAATGACTGAATCAGCTGTTTATTTGCAGCCTGCTTTTATTTTACAGCAGCGTAAATACCGGGAAACCAGCCTGATTATCGATGCGTTAACCCGTGATTTTGGCCGAATTTCCCTGTTGGCCAAAGGCGTAAGAAAAGCCAAATCCAAAACAGCAGGGATACTGCAACCCTTTATTCCGTTAACCATCTCCTATGTCGGCAAGGCCGAGTTAAAAACCCTGGTCGATGTCGAACGCCGCGCCTGTTCCCGACAGGCTTGCGGCATACACACCATCCCTGGCGATATGAGTCAGCCGTTTAGCGATATAAAGGGGCTTGCGCTGTATTGTGGTTTTTATATCAACGAGCTGGTCGGTTGTTTTTTGCACAAATACGACCCTCATCCTGAAGTATTTTCTTATTACGGTGAGTGTTTGTCTGCTCTGGCGGATGGTTCCGGCATGGAAGCGGCATTGCGGCTGTTTGAGCTTAATCTGCTGGAGTGTGCGGGTTACGGTTTGCAGCTGGAATATGATGAAAATGAAAAAGCCGTTGAATCTTTCAAGAAATACGATTTTAATGTAGGCCAAGGGCCGGTTGAAGCTGTGAATGGACAGATTACAGGCAAGACCTTGCAGGCGCTAAGCGCAAGGAAATTGACCGATCCGCAAGTTTTGAGCGAAGCAAAGCTATTGATGAGGACGGTTATTGATGTTTATTTACAAGGCAAGCCACTTAAAAGTCGGGCGGTTATTAATAAAGTCTTCGCAACTGCTCAACGGTTAGAAAAATAGAACGCTGATGACGCGGATTAGGCTGATTATCGCGGATAAACATATGCTAATGATGTCTCTTTAAAAAATCCGTGTAAATCTGCTTAATCTGCGTCATCAGCGTTCCATTATAAAATCATCAAACACACTAAAATGAATAAAACACAAATCCTATTAGGCGTGAATATCGATCACGTCGCAACATTGAGGCAGGCCAGAGGTACGCTTTACCCTGAGCCGGTTCAGGCCGCGTTGGTTGCAGAGCAGGCCGGTGCCGACGGCATTACCGCGCATTTGCGCGAAGACCGTCGGCATATTCAGGACAGGGATATTTATCTATTAAAAGACATGCTGCATACCCGGTTAAATCTGGAAATGGCGGTGACCGATGAAATGGTCGGTATCGCTGAGAAAGTTCGGCCCTTTGCCTGTTGTCTGGTGCCGGAAAAACGGGAAGAATTGACCACCGAAGGCGGGCTGGATGTTGCGGGCAACCTGCCTCGCCTGAAATGGGCTTGCGATAAATTGGCGGCCGCCGGTATTGAGGTGTCGCTGTTTATCGATCCTGATGAAATGCAGATTGATGCGGCGGTAAAAGCCGGAGCGCCGGTGGTCGAGTTGCACACCGGTTGTTATGCCGAGGCAAGCAATCCGCAGCTGCACGCCGAAGAGCTGGCGCGTATCAGAAAGGCCGCTGTTTATGCACACAGTGCCGGACTACAAGTTAACGCAGGGCATGGTTTGAATTTCTACAATGTTGAAGCGATATGCGCACTGCCTCAAATAGTCGAACTTAATATCGGCCATTCGATAATCGCGCAAGCAGTATTTTCGGGTCTAGCTCAGACGGTCAAGGATTTGAAGCGGATCATGCGCGACGCAAGATTAGCGCAGGGTATAACTTAGAAAATACAGTTGGGCCACGGATGAACGCGGATTGTCACAGATGAGCAATGGGGGTCAATTCTTTGGATGCCATCCGGATGGGTCTTTAGTTTTACAAAATATCAGCGTTTATCTGTGAAAATCGGTGGCTAACTGAAATTTATAAAAGGATGGCCTCTAAAATGGATTTTTAGAGGCTATAGGATTTACATCGCAAAACCGTGTTTTTGCATACGGTAAAGCAGGGTGTCGCGGGATATGCCCAGCAGTTTTGCCGACTTGCTGCGGTTGCCGTTGGTGCGGTTCAGGGCCTGATGGATTAAATCGGCTTCCAAGATATCCAGCTTTAAACCGGTTTCGGGTAGGGTGAAATCCGTTGCAGCAGGCGTGGTGCTGACGGCTTTAGTTGTAAATTCAGACGGTAGGTTTTCGGGTTCGATGACTCTACCCGCCAGCAAAATGCTGAGTCGTTCGCATAAGTTACGCAACTCGCGGATGTTGCCCGGCCATGGATAGGCTTTCAGTGTTTTTAATGCGGACTTGCTGAATTTTGGCGCAGTCAGCGAATGCGCATTCTCGAACAAGATCAAAAAATGTTTGATCAACGCTTCAATATCTTCAGTGCGCTGTGCCAGTGATGGCAATTCCAAAGGCACTACATTCAAACGGAAGTACAAGTCCGATCTGAATTCACCGGCTTTGATGTGCCTGTCGAGGTCGGCGTTGGTCGCAGAAATAACCCGCACATCGACTTTGTAAGGTTTGATGTCGCCGACCGCAAGACACTCGCCGGACTCAAGAAAACGCAATAATTTCGCCTGAATCGACAATGGCAACGAATTAATTTCATCAAGAAACAGCGTACCACCATCGGCTGCCTGAAACAGGCCTTGTTTATCGGTTGTCGCTCCGGTGAACGAACCTTTTTTATGTCCGAACAGTTCCGACTCGATCAGGCTTTCCGGCAAGGCCGCGCAATTCAAGGTGATAAAGGCCTTGTCGGCGCGGGCGCTGGACTGTTGAATGGCAGTGGCAAGCACTTCCTTGCCGGTGCCGGTTTCGCCCTTAAGCAATACAGTGACATCGGTAGCGGCAACGATTTTGGCGCTACGGATTAAGGAATCCAATGCAGGAGATTGACCGATGATCGCGTTAAAATGATCCATAGAACCTTCTTAATGTAATGCCATGTTGTGAGATGTAATTGCCATGGGGTTGAGCCAAGGCATAGCGGCCAGCAGAGCCAGAGCGATCATGAACAGGCCGATAGCCTGTTTGAAACGCTGCATTCTGGACAGCTTGGTTAATATGCCGGTCATTATACCGACTCCCATCACCGCAGGTAAAGTTCCCAGTCCGAAAAACAGCATGGTTAGCGCGCTTTGCTTGATGTCGCCTGCGGTTGCGGCCAGCGCCAAGGCCGAATAAACCAAGCCGCACGGCAGCCAGCCCCAGACCATGCCGAACAGATAAGCCTGGGTGCGGTTTTTGACCGGAATCAATTTGCGCCCGAAAGGCTCGATCATCTTCCAGAAACGCAGGCCGATTTTTTCGATATAGGCAAAACGCGGGAACCATCCGGCGATATAAAGCCCCGCGCCGGCCATGATCGCGGCGGACAATAATTGCAGCAATCGATGCCCGCTGATTTCTCCCATCGGCAGGGTGATCAATGCCTCAACAACGCCCGCCAATGCCCCTGCTATCGTGTAACTGGTGATGCGTCCGATGTTGTAATTAAACACAAAGGGAAATAGCCGGTTTTTATTGTTCCGTATTTCCGGGCTGAGACTTAAGGTTAATGTCCCGATAATCGAGCCGCACATGCCGATGCAGTGCATACTGCTGAACAAGCCCATGGTAAAGGCGACTAAATATGAGGTAGTAAAGGCGAGATCAAATTCCATGATTTAAAGTCTATTGAAACTGCGCAAGAATCTGACCCTGAATCTTCTCAGCCATGGCTTTACGGTTTTGGGCGTCGCGGATAGGCCTGCCGACCACTATATAATCAGCGCCGTTCTGGAAAGCCATTTCCACGCTGACCACGCGTTTCTGGTCGTCTTCTTCGCGGTTATCGACCGGCCTGATGCCCGGCGTGATGACCAGCAGCTTGTGATCCAGCTCCTCTCTCAACATCGCGACTTCAAGCCCGGATGACACAATGCCGTCGCAGCCGATTTGCAGGGCGCGTTTGGCGCGGGACAAAACCAAGTCGCGCACATCGCATTTAAAGCCCAGGTCATCCAGGTCGCCGCGATCCAGGCTGGTCAATGCGGTGACGGCCAATACCTTAAGGCCGCCTTTTTCCTTGGCGGCGGCTTCCATAATCGCGTCGTTGCCGTGGATGGTCGCAAGATCGACGCCCTTGCTGCTTAAGGCCTTAATGGCCCGGCCCACGGTGGCGGGGACATCGAAAAACTTCAAATCGACAAAGACTTTTTTATCCTGCTGCTTTAGCCATTCGATAAAGCCGAAATAATCGCCCGACATAAACAATTCCATGCCGACCTTGTAAAAGATTACCGAGTCGCCGAGTTCTTCGACCAAAGCCTGTGCTTCGGGAATGCTGGAGACATCCAGCGCCATGATTAAGCGTTCGCGGACGGGTATGGGTTTGGTTGAGATAAACATAGGTTCAAGGTAAAAGGTAAAAGGTGCGTTCAATACGGGTAACTTTCACCCTCCCCCTTCGGGAGAGGGTCGGGGTGAAGGTTATTTAAAAAACGGTTTATTCAGTCGCTAAGCCATCTTCATCCCAAGCCTGTATTCCGCCACTCATGCTATAAACCTTGTAAAATCCGGCTGACTTTAATGCCGTTTGGGCTTTTGCGGAACGTACGCCGCCTAGGCATTGAGTGATGATCGGACTGTTTTTATAGGCTTCAAGTTCGGGCAGTCGAGCATTCAACTGAGCCAGCGGAATATGAATCGCGCCGTGGATATGGTGCTCATTCCATTCGTCATCGTCACGCACATCCACTATGACGGCTTTGTTTTCGACTTGCATGACTGACGCTTCTTTAGGCGAGACTGCATCCGTTTCGGCCAGCGCAACAGGGCTGACCATCAATAAAAAAACACCGAGTCGGCAATATTTTGAAAATAGACGCATTTAAATACTCCCAGAAGATTTAAGTCCGCATATATTACCGGAACTTGTTTTAACGGTGAATGTTAAAATGCACTATTGCCACAATAGCCCCGGATTATGAACTCAACATTACTACAAATGACCTTGATAATGCTGTGCGGCGCAGGCTGGCGACTTGCCAAACCGGCGGGCTTGTCAGCCGAGCAAACGCGGCAGGTGCTAACCACTGTGGTCTATTATTTGCTGCTCCCGGCCATGGTTCTTGACGTGTTATGGACTGCGGACATAGGCTGGCATTCGTTTCAGTATACTTTGCTGGGCATGGGCAGTCTTGTTTTTGCGATGCTCTGCCTGTGGATGGTTGGCGCGCTGTTCAAATTCGAACACCGACGCATGGGCGCGATGATACTGGCGGCGGCATTTCCCAATGTGACGTATCTGGGCTTGCCGGTGTTAGAACAAACCTTCGGCAGCTGGGCCAGATCGGTGGTTATACAGATGGATTTATTTGCAGTCACGCCGTTATTGTTTACCGTCGGCGTGATGGTTGCCCGGCACTATGGCGAGGAGACCGCAGAAAAGCCGAGATCGGTATGGTTGTTTTTTAACGCACCGCCATTCTGGGCGGCGGCAGTTGCGGTTATCTTAAATGTGAACGGCATTGTTGCCCCAGCTTGGCTTTTGGGCGTACTGCAAAAACTATCCGCCGCAGTCGTGCCGTTGATGCTGTTTTCCCTGGGACTGGCCTTAAGCTGGAAGGCGGTAAGCTTCCGCAACATCCCCTACGTCATCCCTGTTATCATCATCAAAATGGCGTTGATGCCGTTGTTTGCGATGGTACTGGTCGGGTATTTGCCGATCACCGGCGAATACCGGGCGGTGGCAGTGCTCGATTTAGCCATGCCGAGCATGTTGCTGGGCATCGTTTTTTGCGACCGTTACCGCTTGGATAGCTCGCTGTACGCAATGGCGGTCACGGTAACCACAGCAATCAGTTTGATTGCATTGCCGTTTTGGCATGGTGCGTTGATGAATGGCGGGCTTTGGTTACGCTAGTGTAACGTCCCTAACTTTTCTTTAGCTTTGGCGACTTTTGCCAAAATAGCTTCAGGTTTGGCTGTCCAATGGTAAGGTTTAGGGTTGGCATTGCGGTGCTCCAAGTATTGCATAATAGCAGTTTTGAGTTCATCGACACTCCGA
>CAMAUL010000076.1 GCA_945861405.1 Candidatus Methylobacter oryzae
ATACAACGCATGTAGCTGTAATCGAAACTGCCGGCATGGGTCGGGCCGTCGGGGCCGACAAGGCCTGCGCGATCCAGCGCGAACAACACATCCAGGTTCTGGATGGCGACATCATGGATCATTTGGTCGTAAGCCCGTTGCAGGAACGTCGAATAAATCGCCACGACGGGTTTAGCGCCCTGGCAAGCCTGTCCTGCGGCCAGCGTTACCGCGTGTTGCTCGGCAATCGCGACATCGAAATAGCGTTTTGGATAACACTCCGAAAATTTGACCATTCCCGAACCTTCGCGCATGGCGGGAGTAATGCCCAGCAAGCGCTCGTCTTGTGCCGCCATATCGCAGAGCCATTCGCCAAACACTTCGGTGTAAGTCGGATGCGGGGAGGGCGCAGATGTGGGCAAGCAATCTTTGCTGGGATCAAAAGCCGGTACGCCATGATAGGCCAACGGATCTTTTTCTGCTGGGGCGTAACCCTTGCCTTTTCGGGTCACGATATGCAAAAAGCGCGGCCCGGAAATATCTTTCAGGTTTTCCAGCGTGGATACCAGCATGTCCAGGTCATGCCCGTCTATCAGGCCGATATAATTAAAGCCCAGTTCTTCAAACAAGGTGCCGGGCACGATCATGCCCTTCATGTGCTCTTCGGTGCGTCGCGCCAGTTCCCAGACGCTGGGCATGCTGCTCAATGCCTTTTTGCTGCCTTCGCGCATCGACGAATAAAACTTGCTGGATAACACTTTGGTCAGGTAATTGTTCATCGCGCTGACCGGTGGCGAGATCGACATGTCGTTATCATTCAGGATTACCAGCAAGTTGGCGTCCAAAGCGCCCGCATGGTTCATCGCCTCAAACGCCATACCGTCGGTGATGCTGCCGTCGCCGATAATCGCGACCATTTTCCTGTCTTCGCCTTTAAGTTCCGAGGCAATCGCCATGCCTAATGCCGCGCTGATCGAGGTGCTGGAATGTCCGACGCCGAACGCATCGTATTCGCTCTCCACCCATTTGGTAAGTATTCCAAGTCCCATCCTTCGACTGGATTCAGGGCGAATGGGGCTTGGAATGCTCAACTGCATTTTTTATGATAATCGTCCTTCCGGCGGGAAGGTATGATCAGTTTCAAATGTTCTGCGCTGCTGCAATCACCGCTTGCCCAAGTGCCAAACCGCCGTCGTTCATAGGATAACGCTGCGGCGACAGCACGGTTTTTCCGTGCTGCTGCAATTGCTCGGACACGCCTTCCAGTAGCAACCGATTCTGAAATACGCCACCGCTGAGCGCTATGTTATCGGTGCCGGTTTGACGGCTGAGCTCGTTCAGCAATTGGACTGTCGCGTCAACCAGACTGTGATGGATGCGGGCGGCAATCCGCGCCTTATCGACGCCGCGCTTAAGATCGGTCAGCACCGCTTGCCATAATCCTTGCCAGCTTAATACGGGCAAGTCGCCGTTACGGGTAACCGACCAAGCTTGCGGGTAGGGCTGTTCGACTGCAAACAGCGGCGTTGCCAGGATTTCCAGCGCAATTGCGGCTTGGCCTTCGTAATGAACGTGTTCGCTGTGCAGGCCGAGTGCGGCGGCGAAGGCGTCGAACCAGCGGCCGCAAGAGGTACTGGGCGGCGAATTGAGATTTTTGGAGATCATCGTTGCCAGCATGGCGAGCGGCTTGTTTGACAGCAACATCATGATGTCCAGATCGGCATAGTCCTGTTGCAGTGTTTGCCAGTCGAAATAATGCAGCAGTTGCGCATAAGCATTGCGCCAAGGTTCGCGCATGGCCTGGGTACCGCCGGGCAAGGCGATAGGCTGAAAATGACCGAGCCGGGTGTAGCCCCTATAATTGCCTAACAGGAATTCGCCGCCCCATAATGTTCCGTCGTCGCCCAAGCCTAAGCCGTCAAAGATGGCCGCCAATACCGGTGGTGCATTCAGGGCGGCACCATGTTCGACCAGACAGGCGGTCAGGTGGGCGTGATGATGCTGCACCGGTACTAAAACAGCCGCTTCGGTTTCGGCCAGCATTTGCCCGTATTGCATCGATAAATAGCCTGGATGATGATCGACAGCGATGCGTTCGGGTTTAAAACCGTAAAGATTCTTGTACAGGTCGATAGCGTTGCGGTAGTCGCGCTGAACGGCGGCGTTTTCCAAATCGCCGATATGTTGAGAAACAATGGCCTGACCGTTTTTCAGCAAACAAAAACTGTTCTTAAGCTCCGCACCCATCGCCAGGATATTATCGGTTTGCTCGAAACCTGGAGGCAAGGTCAGCGCTTCGGGGCTATAACCTCGCGCCCGGCGCAGTACACGCATTCGTCCGGCCATCAACCGCAGCACAGAATCATCCAGCCGATTGACGATGACCCGGTCATGCAACAGCAAATAATCGGCAATTTCGGCCAGTTTTTCCCGCACCTCGTCGTTGTCTGTACATTGCGGTTCGTCGCTGATATTGCCGGAGGTCAGCACGATAGGCGAGTCCAAGTGCTGCAACAACAGCGTGTGCAGCGGCGTGTAAGGCAGCATGAAGCCTAGCTTGTCATCGTACGGCGCGATGCCGGGCGCAAGCGTTTCGCCATGCGCTTTCAGCAGTACTATCGGCGCGACTTTGTCATGCAGGGCATGCTTTTCCTGCTCATTCAGATTGGCATAGCGAACGATAGTTTCCACATCCCTAGCCATTAACGCGAAGGGTTTGGCATAACGGCGCTTGCGTTCGCGCAGCCGGTTTACGGCATCCGCGTCGGCCGCGTTACAGGCCAGATGGAAGCCGCCCAGGCCTTTGATCGCAACGATAGAGCCTTGCCGTATCAACTCGGCGGCGTGTGTTAGCGGATCGGCGCAATCCGGTTGTCGTCCGCATCGATCTTCCAGCCAAACCTTCGGGCCGCAATCCGGGCAACAATTAGCTTGGGCGTGGAAGCGGCGGTCGGCAGGATCGTCGTATTCCTGTTGGCATTGCGGGCACATCACAAACTCCGCCATGCTGGTATGACAGCGGTCGTAAGGCACACGCCGGATAATCGACAGGCGCGGCCCGCAGTGCGTGCAGTTGGTGAATGGATAGCGATAACGGCGGTTATCGGGATCGGCAATTTCAGCGAGGCAATCGGGGCAGGTGGCGGCATCGGCGGCGATAGGCGTCTCTATGCCATTGTGTCGGCTGGCGACGATGCGAAATTCGTCGCTCTGTGGCTGTTTGTCCAGTGTTTGTACTTCCAGACTGTCGAGCTTGGCCAGCGGCGGCTGTTGCAGCGGTATTTGCCGGATGAAAGCCTCAAGGTCTTCGTCGCTGCCGAAGGCATGGATCATCACGCCCAGCCCGTCGTTCCAGACCTCGCCGGTCAGCCGGTGTTGCCCCGCAAGACGCCAGATCGTCGGCCTGAAGCCTACGCCCTGCACAATGCCGCGAACCCGAATCGCCTTGCCGGGCATTAACAGATGCGCGGCAACTGTTCGCCGACCGGCCAGTCGACGATGCGCCGCCCGCCGAAAGCCGTGGTCATTTGCACGAAACCGTGGTCGTCGGCGATCACTACACCGATGATCGCGGCATCGCGGCCCAGCGGATGTTGCCGCATCACCGCCAGCAGGGATTCGGCGGCAGCGGCGGTGCAAATGCACACCAGCTTGCCTTCATTGGCGACGTACAGCGGGTCGAGGCCTAGAATTTCGCAGGCGGCTTTGACTTCGGATTTGATCGGGATTTGCGTCTCATCGATGACCATGCCGACGTCGGATTGCTGCGCCAACTCATTCAACGCCGTTGCCAAACCGCCACGGGTCGGGTCACGCAAGCAACGGATGTCGGCAGGCGCGGCGGCGACCATGTCGGCGACCAGCGAGTTGAGCGCGGCGGAATCGGAAATAATCGTCGTGTCGAATTGCAGATTTTCCCGCCCGGCCATGATCGCAACGCCGTGATCGCCGATTGAACCGCTGACCAAAATCGCACAACCCGGTTGCGCACGGTCGCCGGAAATATTGACGCCCTCCGGCACGATGCCGACGCCGGTGGTGGTAATGAACACGCCGTCGCCCTTGCCGCGCTCCACCACTTTGGTATCGCCGGTAACGACAGGCGTACCGGCGCGTTTGGCAGCTGCCGCCATGCTGATGACGATTTTTTCCAGATCGGCCAGCGGAAAGCCTTCTTCCAGGATGAAGCCCGCCGCCAGATAAAGCGGCTTTGCACCGGACATTGCGACATCGTTGACCGTACCGTGCACCGCCAGCGAACCGATGTCGCCGCCCGGAAAAAACAGCGGCGAAATTACATGGCCGTCGGTGCTGATGACCAATCGTCCTGCGGGTACGGTGAACAGGGCTTGGTCGTTATGTTGCCTGAGCAAGTCGTTATCGAAATGCTTGATGAACAACTCGTCGATAAGCTGGGCCATCGCGCGGCCACCGCCACCGTGGCTTAGGTCGACTTTGCCGGTTTTTAGGTTTAGGGTTGATGTATAGGGTTTGGGCACTGGTTTTGTTCTCTTTGTTGCTTATTGTGTAATGTGTTTGTGTCGCGGTAGCGACTCAACCCCGAACCCGCCCATACGACCAATACGCCGCACAAGCCCCCTCCGACGACACCATACAAGACCCCATCGGATTTTCCGGGGTGCAAACCGTACCCAACAACTTGCAGTCCTGCGGTTTTTTCGCGCCACGCAGAATGGCCGGACATTCGCAGCCTTTGATGTCGGATGCCTGAATCGCTGGCATATTAAAACGCTGCTCGGCATCGAAGCCGGCATAACCGGCTTTGAGTTTTAACGCACTGTCGGGAATCAAACCCAAACCGCGCCATTCGAATTGCGGCCGCAACTCGAACACGTCCTGCACCAGCGCTTGCGCTTTCAGGTTGCCTTGCCGGGTGACGGCGCGGCTGTACTCGTTTTCAACCTCGTGACGGCCTTCGTTGAGCTGGCGGATCAGCATCAGCGCCGATTGCATCACATCCAGCGGTTCGAAACCGGCGATGACTATCGGCTTGGCATAACGTTCGGCAAATATTTCATAGGGCTGGCTGCCGATGACGGTGCTGACGTGGGACGGCCCGAGAAAAGCATCGATGGCGACCGGTTGCGGCGCGTCCAGTATCGCCTGCATCGCGGCTGGCGTCAGCACATGGTTGCAGAACACCGAGAAATTGGTTAGCCCTTCAGCCTGCGCCTGCTTAATGGCGACGGCGGTCGGCGGCGTGGTGGTTTCAAAACCGATGGCGAAAAACACCACCTGTTTCTCGGAATTTTCCCTGGCGATTTTCAACGCGTCTTGCGTCGAATAAATCATCCGAATATCCGAGCCGCCCGCCTTGGCTTTCAGCAAGCTGTTGCGGCCGGTGGCCGGAACCCGCATCAAGTCGGCATAGGTGCAGAGAATCACGTCCGGGCGTTCGGCCAGTTGTATTGCATTGTCGATGCGGCCGGTCGGCAATACGCAGACCGGGCAGCCGGGGCCGTGGATGAATTCGACATTGGTCGGCATTAAGTCCTGGACGCCGTAACGGAAAATGGCATGGGTATGGCCGCCGCAAAATTCCATCAGCCGGTAATGCCGGTCGGAATCGACGGTTTGCGCTATCGCCTTGGCCAGCTGCCTAGCGAGGTTTTGCTGCCTGAATTCGCTGATGTATTTCATGCGTTTGACATTACAAATCTGCCTGGAGCAGATTTGCATTTACCCGAAGGGTGCATGGCAGGGATAGCCATTCATGACTCCGGCTTCGGCAAACAGGGCCAGGGTTTTCAAGGCTTCGTCTTCGTCGATTTTATTCAGCGCATAACCGACATGCACCAGAACGTAATCGCCGAGCGCGACATCATCGACCAGCGCCAGCGACACTTCGACTTTGACATTGCCGACCGATGCAGTCGCCATGTTGGTGGCGGGGTCAAGGGCGACGATTTGGGCGGGGAGGGCTAGGCACATAATTTTGGTTTAGATTAGGTAGTTAGAAAAATAGAACACGGATGACGCGGATTTGACAGATAAGCGCGGATAAAACACAAGAAAATAAAATCCGTTTAAACCCGTCTAATCAGTGTCGCCTAGAGGCGTCTACTTTTGGCATTCGTGTTCTATTATACAAAAGCCAGTTGTAGGGTGCGCTGTGCGCACCGTTGTTCAGCAAGTCGCTACGCATAATCAATACGCTGCAATTCCAATTCGGCTTTCAGCCAGCGCAGCCAGCTGTCCATTCCTTCGCCGGTTTTGGCCGACAACGACAAAATCTTGATGCGCGGATTGACCTGTTTTGCATACTGTATGCATTGCTCGCTGTCGAAATCCAAGTACGGTAACAGGTCGGTCTTGTTCAAAATCATTAAGTCGGCGGCATGAAACATGTCGGGGTATTTAATCGGCTTGTCATCGCCTTCGGTGACCGACAAAATCACCACCTTATGCGCTTCGCCAAGATCGAACGACGAAGGGCAAACCAGGTTGCCGACGTTTTCGATGAATAACAGGCTGTGGTTTTTCGGCTGTAGGCTTTCCAGCGCATGTCCGACCCGGTGTGCATCGAGATGGCAGCCTTTGCCGGTGTTGATTTGCAATGCCGGTACGCCGGTGGCGCGGATGCGCTCGGCGTCGCGGGCGGTTTGCTGGTCGCCCTCGATGACCGCGATGTCGAGGTCGTCTTTCAGCCGGGCGATGGTTTCAGTCAGCAGCGTGGTCTTGCCGGAACCGGGGCTGGAGACCAGATTTAACGCCAGCATACTGCGTTCGCCGAAATAGCGGCGGTTTTCGGCGGCATAACGGTTATTCTTGGCCAGAATATCCTGTTCGATTTGCACCATCCGCGCTTGGCTTAAACCCGGTGCATGAGCATGCGCCGCATCGTGTTCGTGGTCGTGATGGTCATGATCATGAGGATGTTCGTGGTCATGATCGGACGAGTGGGAATGGCCCTCGCCGCAGCCGCATACGCCGCACATTATTCTACCTCCAGTTCTTTGATTCGCATTTGATCTCCGCTGTTGACCTGTAATTGATGGCTGCCGCAGTGCGGGCATAGATCGTATAACTGCTGCACAACCACATTGCGGCTGCACAGCATGCACCAGGCCTGGCCCGGTATTTCGATGATTTCAAGGTGGGCATGGTCGGCCAATGAACCTTGTACGACAACATCGAAACTGAAACGTAATGCCTCTGTTTCGACACCGGCCAACGCGCCGATTTCCAGCCAAACCGTTTTGACTTTGCTGTACTGCTGGGTTTCCGCCTGCTGTTCCAATACCTGCAAAATGCTTTCGCAGAGCGACATCTCATGCATGGCTATCCCTGCCATGCACCCTTCGGGTAAATGCAAATCTGCTCCCGGCAGATTTGTCATGCATGGCTATCCCTGCCACGCACCCTTCGGGTAAATGCAAATTCGCTCTCAGCAGATTCCACCCTTTGGGCCAGTGCTTGTTGCTCCAAACAGATTTGTCATGCATGGTTTTCTATCTCGTTTCGACTGTCCGTTAAGTGTAACGCGTATTGGACGCAAGGGTCTACCGCGTTGATCAACAATTCCGCTTGCCGTTGCAGATCGTTTGAGCTTTCGGCTTGCAATTGTTTCAAGCCTTGGGCGATGACGCCTTCGGGATGAAAATTCCATTCGGTGGGGGCTATGATGCGGTAATCATGCACCCGCTCTTGCCGTAATTCCAGTCGATGGATTAACAGACCGCGAGCCGCTTGGACTTGGGCCAAACCTATGCCATTGTTGGCTGCACTGATTGCCGGTAAAACCGGTTTGTCTTTTATCCGCGTTAACAACTGTCTTAATTTGTATGGTATCCAGGCCAATTCCACCAAGCGGCCCAGCATGCGGACGATCAGGCCGTTTCCGTAACGGCTGTAAAGCCCGGCAATTAAAGGCTGTGACAGTTGGCGATTTAACAGCGTAACTTCAAAGCAGCGGCCTTGCCAGTGCGGCGCCCGGCTGAATGTTGTTAAGTCTTCCTGTTGCATCTGCCCGTTCAATGTATCTGTCTCAAGTTCGGGCAGACAGGCGACGTCGTTTTGCCCGACTGCCGCCCAGTTCCGGCTATATAAATAGTTCAGCAAGTTTGCCGGTAACGCATCGTTTTGCTTCAGCCAATTGTGCAACTGCTCTTCGCTGGTTAACTGCCGAAAATCGGCAAGCCGACCGTTAAAAATTGAAGTATTGATTAGCGCTTCCAATTCATCGATTTGTTGCATTGCCAGTGCGGCGTCGATGTCAAGACGACTGTTGAGCTTGAACGCCTCGCCGTGCCGAAACAAATGCCGCTTGAACAGCGCATCGAATTTAAGCAGCGCCGCCAGGGCTTTTTTATCCGGGGTAAGGCCTACAAAGACCGGCCAGTCCAGCAAAATACGCCACGCGTGTTCGCGCAAGGTTTCCACTTGCACCAGCATATCGCTGGCCGAATCGAACTCAGGATCGGCCGCTATGCCCAGCGCCGCGCGACAGGCCAGCAAAGCGGCATAGGCCTGGGCATTGCCGCACAGTGTAAACAGCAGAGGGATGGTGTCGAGTACCTGTTCCGGCGTTTTGCCGAGTAACACTTGCGCTACCCCATCAGGTCGGGTGGATGCGATTTGCACACCAGTCGCGATGCCGGAGCGGTGAGACAGATCGATAAGGATGGAGCCTGCCGGTGTCACTCAACGGTTCCCGTTGCCGATGGCGCCGCGCAGCAAGTCCCGGCGGCTAAGGACACGCGGCGCTACTTCGGCCAGCAAGCCTTGCAACGCAGCTTGCGCCGCAGCAAGCGCGGCGGTCTGATTTTCGAACTGGAACATCGGCGAGAACAGTGAACAAAGCGCGTAGGTGCCCAGTTGTACTTCGCTACCCAGCGTAAATTCGAATGCGCCATACGGGAAGCGCTTTTCTATTTTTGTGCCGGGTTGCTGCTCGCGCCAAGTGCTGTCAGGCCCCGGTAACAGCAGCAAATTCATGAACCAGGGCGTAACCAATACGCCCAGCCACTCTTTGTTAAAGCGACTGAATCCGATGGCCTGCACCGAAAGTGCGGCGTTAACTATTGGCAAGCCGCGCATGCGTTTGTCCAATATTTCATTAAAGGTTGTTTCCAGCGCATGCCTGATCTGCTCGCTATTTTGCCAGAGCATGCTCAGTCGTCCAACACCAGGAAATCCTGTTTTTTACTGTCGCACTCCGGGCAGCTCCAGTGATCCGGCAATTGCGAAAAAGCCGTGCCGGGCGGCATTTGCCAGACTTCATCGCCTACTGCCGGATCGTATACATACCAGCATATTTTGCACTCCAGCCGGGTGTGTGGAGACAATTTCGAGGCGTCGCCCCCGAAGGCTCCGGCAAAAAAGGAGACATTCATAAATACACCTTAAGTATCTCCTGTAAACGTTCACTGCTATCGGTAATGTCTTCCGGCGAGGCGCAGGCCACACTGGGTACGTCGCTGACTTCCAGCGTGTTGAGGATCAAGGTGTCCTCAGAATTGAAATACTGCACCCACCAGACGAATGTGGTGCCGGTAGCGGTGATCCGGCAGTTGCCGTAGCCACGGGATAGAATCGTCACCGAACCGCCGCCCAAGCGTTGCGCCAAAAACGCCAGATCCTGCTCGGTCTGCGGCAATAGGCTTAAATTGATGGTATGCGCTTCGCCGCCCGGCCGGTATTCGGCGATTTTGGCGTTGAGTTCGGCCAGCAACGGCGGCGCATTCATTACGCCTTCAGGCAGCTCAGTCCAATTGGTGTCGATTTGTGTTGCCGTACCGTTAAAGGCCGATTGCGAGAGCTGTTGCGGGATAATGCCGACTTCCAGCGCATCATTGATTATCTGCCGCTGGGCATTGAGTGTTTGCAAGCGCCAAACTCCGGCCAGCACCGATTCCTGGATGCGGATGCTTTGTTCGCCGGAACAAATCACGCTGACTTCGCCTTCGCCGAGCAGCTCGTCGATAAAACGCCGGTTGCCTGCATCCAATTGCGTCAATTCGATGGGCGCTGAAATCGACGGAAACGCGGCCAGAGTCTGCTGCAAATGCTGCAATACGCATTTAGCTTGCGCTAAATCCAGTGCGTTTAAATCTGTCGAAATCTGCGGCATCGCATAGGTGGTCATTTCCTGCGGCATTTGCAGGTATTCCAACGCGACGCCGTCTTCTTCTGCCGGTTGACTGCCTTGTCCGAAAATAGGGAGTGAAATAGAGGTCATAATGATCGTGGGTTATTTTTGAAGTTGAAGCGATAGGTTGCAATGCTGTCGTGTGACGTACTCCTTCTCCAGAGGGAGAAGGTTGGGATGAGGGGAATGTAAATACTTGATTTTAATCTCCTCTCCCCAACCCTCTCCAGCAGGAGAGGGGGCTCTTGCGGTTAAACGTTTTCCAGAGCTTACGAAATTAAATGCCCGCATACTTTATCCAAATCGAAGCCGGGCGGATGGCTAGGCTCAGAAGCCAAAATCTCTGCGGTTTCCTGCATCAACTCATGCCAGTTGCGGATGCCGGTGATGACACCTAAATACTCGCCGTTACGCAGAAACACCAGCGACGGCCAGCCGGTAAAGCGAAAACGCGCCTGTAATTCGCGTTCGATGGATTTTTCGATGACAGCTGCTTGCAGTCGCCCGTTAAAGGCTTTGAGTAGTTCCGGCAAGATCACCGCAACATCGTTGCTTTCGGGAAACTGGACGGGGTCGTTACAGAAAAACAGCACGATATTTTCATTGCCGTAAACGAAATGATCGTAACTGTCCGCATCCAACAACGGATAACTGTGGCGGGTTTGCAATTGTTCGAGCAGTGCTGATGTCATGATTTTAAAAAATCCGGTAGTTGCGGTTCCCTGTCAACCAAGTCGGCAAAGAAATGGTCTATTCGATTATCGCCCTGCATCGCCAGACGCATGGCTTCCAGCGCATCGGCGATTTGCCGGGCTTTTTGTTCGCTAAGCACTTCGCGGGCGGTTCCCAGAAAAACCAGTAGCCAAGCGCCGACCGGTTGTGAACCGACCAACATTGTGTCGATCACGCTTTCCTGGCCGTGATAGATGCAGGTTGCAGAATCCTCATGCTGTTCGATAACTTGCATCGGGATGCCGATGCACATCAGTACTTGCCCCGGTAATCGACATCGACTTGAACCGTACGTTGGTCGGTTGGTTGCGGTAGGCGCAATTCAAAACCTTCAGTTTGCAAGACTCTGTCGTCCCCGATGCGACAAGCCGCGTCGGCAGTGGGTCGTTCCTGTTCGTAGCGTTGTATGTTTAACACCGGGTCGGACAAATCGGCATCCGCATCGGTTATTTCCGCGCTAATGCCGAAAGCTTGCAGATAGGAGAGCGCCATATCAATAGCCGGTTGAATTTGCGCTTTGACTTGTGGTCGCAAGCTACCGCCATAGTCGTCCAGCTCCTCAGGCTGTACGCCGATCAACAGCAAGTGTTGCGGATAGCTACCCAGCATCTGTGCCATTGCCAGCACTTCCTGGAACCCGGTTTGATGGAGGCTCATTTTTTTTGCACCCAGAAAATTCGGCACATCATCGTTTGCGATACGTTTTAGCGTACCGGGCGGCAGGTCGTAATCGATCGCATCGAATACGATCAATACATCCGCCGCCTGGACATGTTCGACCAGATAAACGCCTTGGGTACCGCCATCCATGACCTTGACCTGATCGGGGAAACGGTAGTCTTTTTGCAGGCGTTCGATCACGCGAACGCCGAAGCCTTCGTCTGCCCAAAGTACATTGCCTATGCCCAGCAGTAAAATATTCATGGTTAATGAATGTCGTCTACCGGCTTATCATCTTTAAAAGTGCGCCAGCCAGTCACTATCGCGGATAAAATAGTTTGCCGGGATAATTTGTCCTCGCGCACCGCGACATAAATGTGGCTCATAATAAAACAAACAATCAGCCACATAACCAGATGATGCCAGCTGTGCAGGTTCTGGCTGTCGCCGAATATCGGCAAAACCCAACTGCTGAACAGTGCGTGTTGCCAACTGCCCTGCCCCGTGCCTTCGCCGTACAGCGCAAAACCGGTCAAGATCATGAACAGCATGCCCCAAACGAACACGAAATGCATGAATAGCACCGCCAAAGGATTATGGCCGATATACTTTTTGGGTTCCTTGGCCAAGAAGGCATACCATAGTACTTCATGGCCGACGCCTTGCCAGAAATCCCGCGACAATAACGGCGGCAGGAAGATTTGCCGGGCATGTTCGTTACCGGCATACGCCCAGTACGCCCGAAACAGCAGGCCTATTGCCAACAGGTATCCGGCGGCGAAATGCAGAAATCGGACGTAGCCCATCACGAAATGATTGGACGCTTCACCGCCCACCGATGCCAATGGCGAGGCGATTAAATAGCCGGTTACGGTCAAGGCGACGATGACCAAGGCGTTCAGGCTGTGCCAAAGCCGCACCGGTTTTTCGTAGACGTAAACGGCGTGAGGAACGGATGTTGAAGTTGGCTCAGTCATGGCGATTCCTTATGCGAACAGCAGCCAAGCGCCGACCAAGCCGGTCATGGTTCCGTAAACGCGTATCAAACTGACCGCATTGACGCGTCGTGCGATCAAACCCAAAGCCAAACCGGAAAAATGCAAAACCGCCGTGCCAGATACAATACCGGCGACATAAGCGTATGCCGAAGCAGCAATCGGCATCTCGCTGCCGTGCGCCAGTCCGTGCATGGCGGCAAAGGCTGCAATAGACGTTAAGATAATTATCGTTCCCACGCTCCGGCGTGGGAATGCAGTGTCAGACGCTCCAGCGTCCCTCCGCAACGCTGGAGCGTTGCGGACTGAATTCCCACGCCGGAGCGTGGGAACTATTGAACTCGTGCCGAAGCTAAGCGCCATGCCGACCAACAATAACGAGACCAGAATTGCCGTTTCGACATAAGCGAAACCGATCCCGGCTAAGCCGAGCAGAGCCCCGGTCGTCATGAATAACAAAAATACGCCTAGCGCCTGCTTGGCAAACCGACGGCTTTGGCTACTCGCCCATAAGCCCAAACCCAGCATCGCCAGGAAATGATCCAGACCTAAAAACGGATGCTGGAAACCGTGGTTAAAACCATCGGCAGGCAGCAAGCCGGTATGCGCCGATGCGGCCTGGGAAAATGCGATAAGCCCGACGACCAATATAATTTTTTTCATAAATCTGCTCCTCAGCGAACTTTGACTTGGGTTAACTCGGTGCCGTCCGGGCTGATGATATGCGTCGAACAGGCCAGACAAGGATCGAAACTGTGCAGGGTGCGCAGGATTTCCACCGGTTCCTCGGGGCGCTCCACTTTTGTGTTCATCAATGCTGCTTCGAACGCGCCGATATTGCCTTGCTCATCGCGCGGCGAACCGTTCCAGGTGGTCGGGACCACGCATTGATAATTGGCGATTTTAGTATTTTCGATTTTCAGCCAATGCCCTAATGCACCGCGCGGCGCTTCGGTAAAGCCGACGCCTTTGACGCTGCCCGGCCAGGTTTCGGGATCCCATTTGGCAACATTCGCGGTCGCCAAATCGCCGGATTTGATATTCGCGACCATCTTGTCCATGAAATAGCGCATTTTGCCTGCCGCCCATTGCGCTTCCAAACCTCTGGCCGCCGTCCGGCCCAAGGTCGAGAACAACGCGGTGACCGGCACATCCAGCGTTTTCAATACGAAATTGATTTGCTCGGTAATTTCCTTGTTGCCCTGCGCATAGCCGATCACATAGCGCGCCAACGGGCCGACTTCCATCGCATGGCCGCGCCAGCGCGGGGCTTTGATCCAGGAATATTTGGCCGCTTCGTCCAGCTCTTTGATATGAGTGCGGTCGCCCTTGGTGTTCGGCCCCAGCTTGTAGTTGGGTTCGGTAACGCCGTCCCAGGGATGCAAGCCCCGCGATTCGTCCGGGTATTTGTACCAGGAGTGCGGGATGAATTCCTTGATTTGCTCGGGATCGGTCAAGTCGACTTCATGAACTTTGGTCAAATCGCCGTTGATGATCGCGCCGCGCGGCATCAGCAAGTTAGCCGCCGAATAGTCGTTGGCGTTATCGGGAATGTCGCCGTAAGACAGCAGGCTTTGCCCGGAAATGCCGCCGCCGTACATCCAGCCTTTGTAGAATCCGGCGATAGCCAGTAAATCGGGGATGTAAACCTGATCGATAAAGGCTATGGTGCGGTCGATAATCGACGACACCAAATTCAGCCGTTCCATGTTGATCGCACCGTTAGCGCCGACGCCGTCGATATTGATCGCGCACGGTACGCCGCCGACCAGCCAGTTCGGATGCGGGTCTTTGCCGCCGAAAACGGTGCGGATTTTCATGATGTCTTTTTGAAAATCCAAGGCTTCCAGGTAATGCGTCACGGCCATCAGATCGGCTTCCGGCGGCAGTAAATAAGCCGGGTTGGTCCAATAGCCGTTTTTGAACGGGCCTAATTGGCCGGATTCGACGAATTTCTTCAAACGGTTTTGGGTGTCGCGAAAATAACCGGGCGACGATTTGGGGTTATGCGGCGAAATCGATTGCTGCAATGCGGAGGTCGCAACGGGATCGGCTTTCAGCGCGTTAACCGGGTTAACCCAGTCCAGCGCGTGCAAATGATAAAAATGCACCAGGTGATCCTGCACCTGCAAGCTTAGCTGCATCAGGTTGCGGATCGAATTGGCGTTTTCGGGGATGGTAATCTTTAATGCATCCTCGACCGCGCGCACCGAAGTCAACGCATGGGTGCCGGTGCAGACGCCGCAGATACGCTGCACGAAAGCCCAGGCGTCGCGCGGATCGCGGCCTTTTAAAATCACTTCCAGGCCGCGCCACATGGTGCCGCTGGAAATCGCGTTACGGATAATGTTTTCTTCGTCGATATTGACTTCGCAACGCATGTGGCCTTCGATACGGGTGACCGGGTCGACGATGACGCGGCGACCGGCGTCATTCAGGTTAAAGCCGTTGGGGGTGTGGGTGACTGTCATTGTTGATCTGCTCCTGGTTGTTTGGCGCGCTTCAGTGCAGTCAATCCGGCATGCGCGGCAATGCCAACGCCGACCACGGTTGCTGCGGTACCGCCGACGGCGTCGGCGTTGGCTTCGATACTGAAGTCGTTAATATCGGTAAGACGCTGATAAAATCCGCCTTTATCCCAGAAACCGTCTTCGGAACAGCCGATACAGCCGTGACCGGATTGAATCGGAAACGATACGCCTTCATTCCAGCGCACCGTCGAGCAGGCGTTATAAGTGGTCGGGCCTTTGCAGCCCATTTTGTACAGACAGTGTCCTTGCCGCGCGGCTTCGTCATCCCAATGCTCGACGAATTGTCCGGCGTCGAAATGCGGACGGCGGTAACATTTATCGTGGATGCGCTGGCTGTAAAACATCTGCGGACGGCCTTGGCGATCCAGAGTCGGCAGTTTTTCGAAGGTCAAAAGATAAGCCACCACGGCGGTCATCACTTCGGCAATCGGCGGGCAGCCGGGCACCTTGATAATCGGTTTGTCCGCCAAACCGGGTATTTTATGCACCGGCGTAGCTCGGGTCGGATTGGGTTTGGCGGCCTGTACGCAACCCCATGATGCGCAGGAACCCCAGGAAATAATCGCCTTACAGCTTTCGGCAGCATATTTGAGCTGTTCCACAAATGGCTTGCCGCCGATGATGCAATACATGCCGTCTTCGGCTAAAGGCGCGTTGCCTTCCACGGCCAGGATATAGTTGCCTTTGTATTTTTCGACAATTTCGTCGATGATGGCTTCGGCGTTATGGCCTGCCGCCGCCATGATGGTGTCGTCGTAATCCAGCGACAGCATCGACAAAATTACATCCTTGGCTAAAGGATGGCCGGAGCGGATGAAGGATTCCGAACAACAGGTGCATTCCAGGCCATGCAGCCACAGCACCGGAATGCGCGGTTTGGTCTCCATCGCATGGGCGATTTTGGGAGCGAAAGCGGGGGAAAGCCCTAACGATGCTGCGGTCAGGCTGCAAAACTTGAGAAAACTGCGGCGCGTGATGCCTTGTCTGCGCATGACATCGTAAAAGGTTTCATTCATTCAGGAACTCCTGGTGTTATGGCTACTTAAAGAATGCAAGGCCTAGGGTGGTCTTGAAAGTTCTTTAGTGCCGCGATTCCAAAACACATTGTTTTTGCCATCGGACAGCCACCGCTTTATCAGGCAGCTACGCAGTCGATTGGAAGCGCTTATTGTTATTATGCTTATGTTTTATTATCTCCAACGCAGTGTCGGTGCTGTTCTTCAACCAACACTGCTCCGCAAAGCTGGAGCAACATCCATGCCGGATTAGCGTCAGTTTAGAAACCTTTGTATTTATGAGAGAAATAATTATGAAGTAAGGCAGGAAAATACCTACATGTGTCAGGTATGTAACAAATGCAACAAAAAAAACGTTGATTGATGTAAAGCCTACACAAAAACGACGTAGCCCTAATGAGTCGAAGAAGCCAGAGGAGCTGGTACCGACACGGTGATTACCGATGTCGCCAGGACTCACGGTGCCAATGTCGAGAATTTAATCCTTACCGGGAACGAATATCAATGGTATAGGCAACGCTTGCAATAATCTGTTAGACATTGGTGCGGGGAATGATGTTTATATCGTGGACAGTAACGAGACGTCGTAACCGAAAATGCCAATGAGGGCATCGACACCGTCTAGCCGGGTAGGTTAGGCAACGGCTTTTCGTTGCCCAATATTTTGGTATTCGGTGATGGAATGGCTATCGGCAAACCCTAAATCCGTCGCCATATTGAAATCTGGGAATGTTGGGCATAAAAAGCATGCCCAACTTACAAATTTTTTCTCGGCAATTGCTCCTGCATTGCTCTCGGCAACCGCTCCATGCGTTGCTCTACCTCCCCCATCCTTGGGGTCGTACCTCCTGCATAATCCACATGGATGTGGTGAATGCAGATATTGCATAACGCCATGGATGGCGTGTAGTAGAGTAATGCAGGAGCAATTACCGAGGAGCAAAATATCTGTTCATGCAGTCGTTCGTGACCTTCGTGGTGAAAAAAGCTAACTTCTCTATGCGCAGAATTTCTCAACCTGAGCAACAATCCCCTGTACATCCAAACCGCACAACGCCAGCAATTCCTCTCGGGTACCTTGCTCGACAAAGCTGTCCGGTAGGCCGATATTCAACACCGGCATCAGAATTTGCTGGGCTTGCAGGAAGTCATTGACGGCGCTGCCTGCGCCACC
>CAMAUL010000077.1 GCA_945861405.1 Candidatus Methylobacter oryzae
AATACCAATATAAATAAGGAAAGTGAACGATTCAATTAAAGTATTAATTGGTTTATAGGTATTTATACGGATAGTTATTTTTTGTCTTAAGATCTATAGTTGGAGTGGGTTTATATTAGTGATATTTGCGATGAATGGCTGCAAACGACTCCAACCGATAATTGGCAGATTATAAATGAAGGTCTGGTCTCAGATGAAAAGCAACCAGTCGAGTTTTTACACACGGAGAATTGTGGTTTATAGTGTCTTTGTCCGGAGCGAAGATAATTAAGATCATAGTTCTATTTAAGAAAACTAAAAAACTGGTTATAAGCTTCAATGCCCTTCATTCCAAAAAGGCATATAGATCGGATGGAATAGCTTAAATAATTAGAAAGGGGTAACTTGCTCAGAAAAACATACATAAAGCTTATAAGCAATTAATAGCAGTTTAACTATGTTGGCCAATAGATATTACTTAAGACCTTATGGTCTTTGCAACACAATATCCAAGTGCCTATTTTATCAATTACAAATTAATGGGTTACAGATTATTTATGCAATTATAGTACTGTTATCCTGATACTTATTAGCTACCGACTTGCCGCAAATTATTACAAGATGTAGTTTTAAAATATCAAATCATCGCTAGAGTGCAGGAAAAGCCATGAATGCAAAAACAGACTCAGATACAGATGAAATAGCTATTTATGTTGAAAAAGCCCGTAACGCGCAAAAAAAAATTGCGTACTATTCACAAGAGCAGGTTGATGAGTTGGTAACGGCGGTATGTTGGGCTATTGTGCGCCAGGATCATGCAGAACAACTGGCGAAACTGGCTGTAGATGAAGGCGGTTTTGGTAATTACAGCGATAAAGTCAGCAAAATACGCAATCGGTGTATGGGAACCCTCCGGGACATGCAGGACGTTAAAACCGTTGGTATTGTTGAAGAGATTCCGGAAAAGAGCCTCATTAAAATCGCCAAACCAGTAGGGGTGATTGCCGCTCTTATTCCAACGACGGGCCCTGATGCTACGCCCCCTTTAAAAGCGCTGCTGGCATTGAAGGGCCGTAATGCCATCATTGTAGCTGCCCATCCCAGAACACAGAAAACCACGGAGTTAACTGTAAAATTCATGCGCGATGCTTGTGAACAAGTCGGCGCACCAGCTAATTTGGTTCAGGTTGTCGACAAGCCATCCCTGTCAAAAACTCAGCAATTGATGCGGCAAGTTGATTTGATAATCGCAACCGGTGGCGCCGAAATGGTAAAAGCGGCTTATAGCTCAGGAACTCCTGCTTATGGCGTAGGTGTTGGCAATGCTGTCCATGTGGTTGATGAAACCGGAGATTTGGATGATGCGGCGAATATGATTTCTGTTTCCAAAAATTTTGACTATGCGACTAGTTGCCTCGCTGATAATGCGGTGGTAGCTCATAAGTCTATCTATAACGATCTGGTAAAGCGACTGCAAAAGCTTGGTGCATATCTTTGCAGTAATGAAGAAAAAGCAAGATTACAACAGCTCATGTGGGCAGACCCAGAAAATCATATTCCTAGTCTTGATGTCATTGCAAAACCAGCTACCCATATCGCAAAGCTGGCAGGCATTAATGTACCGGATAAATGTGGTTTTCTAATTGTGGAAGAAAATGGCACAGGGCCCGATTCCCCATTCTCCGGTGAAAAACTGTCACCAGTTCTTGCTCTCTATAAATACAGTGGCGGTATAGAAAATGCAATAAGTATGGTAAATGCCATTACAGACTATCAGGGGCAAGGCCATACCTGTGGAATTCATACCAGCAACGATGAAAATGCGCTGGCATTGGCTATGCAAACAAAGACCGGGCGGGTTTTGATCAATCAAAGCCTCAATGAAGGTGCGGGTAGCATCCGCAACGGAATGCCTTACACCTTAAGCCTGAGTTGTGGAACCTGGGGGAAAAATATAACTACAGAAAATATTAATGTCCGGCACATGATTAATCTAACTTGGGTTTCCAGACCGAATAAACCCATAGTGCTCGATGAAAAAGAGCTCTTTGAAAGTCATTGGCAGACATACGGTAAATAATAAGGTTAAGCGATAGTTGCTGAGCTAGTCGATAAAATCCAGAGAGTCTCGCTGGTTTTTCCAGCAGTAGTTGGAAAACTGTTTCGGCACAGCAAATTGAAATAACTATACGAACCAGCACTCACTTACAACGATTTTTGTTAAGAATGAGGTTAACGGATGCCTATCTATATCATTAAATGCCCTGACTGCGAACATCAATTCAAAGGCTTGGTTATGGAAAACACTCAAAAGCCCAAGGAATGGTTTTGTTCCCAGTGTGGCGGTTACTTGGCTAGGCCAATCTTTCAATACAGCGGCGAACATCCCTTGGACAATTCTCATGGAGCTAGTTGTTCGTGTTGTTTCGGCAATGGCAAATAATAAAAATCTGTATAAATTATGTTTTTTATTAAAAACGCGCCTAAATTAATAACCGTTATTTATTAATTTAGGCGCAATTATCAAGTTTTTTTATGCTGGCCAGAGCCCCAATATCTGCAAGAGCTATGTAATATTTTTACCTTATTTACATAGTCATTCAGGTGTCGACAATGCTTTTAAACTATAACTATAAGGGGTATTAAAAATGAACAATGTTTTGATTCCAACCAGTATGGTAGGCAATTATCCCAATCCGAAATGGTGGGATGCAGATTTTGCAAGATATTTTAAGGGTGATCAACAGCCGCCTGACGCGATATTCAGAGAAGCATTGGAGGATGCAACAGCGGCAATCGTTACTGATCAACACAATGCGGGTCTGGATATTATTGCGGATGGACGACTTCATGCCGATAATTATGCCGATACAGCCCTTTATTACTATTTCAACAGGCTAGGTTATGATTTATCGGGTGGAAACCTCGGTTTTCCTATCTATAGTCGTTTACATTCCGCTACCGTAACACAGGAAATCAAGCGACGGGGACAAATAATGGTCGAGCAAGCCCGAGCACTCAGGCGGGCGACAAACAAGCCGGTGAAAGTTCAGTACACTGGAGTTCAGGTATTGGCGCAATGCACCAACGACCTGCATTACTCCAATAGCCGCGATAGAGCTATGGCCATTGCCGCCGCCATCAACGAAGATATCTTAGCGGTAGATGCATTGGGCGTTGATTATATTCAGCTGGATGAATTTACTTGGCCTTATTTTTATGAAGACTGGGCTATCGAAGCCTTTAATCGTGCGGTTCAAGGAGTTAAACAGGCCAAGATTGTCTGTCATATCTGTTGGGGAAACTGGGGCGGCACACCAGCGTATTATCCGGATGACACGGCTGCGGCTGGTGAGATTTTTGATTTAACCAAACGTGCTGCTAATGCAAAAAAACCTAATCCGACTTCGTCCGTTATACCCAAATCGTACGAGGCCAAAATCGATGTCTTCAATATCGAGGGCATAGGCCGCTTAGCTTTTGAAGATTCCGGATTGGAGTTACTAAAATCCCATCCGATTCCCAAAAATATGATGTTTTGGGCAGGTGTTATCGATGTAAAGAGTACTGTTACTGAAACCGCGGAGCAGGTGGCAGCAAAAATTCGTCAATTGCTGACAGTCGTACCGGCAGAACAACTAGGCGTTACTACAGATTGCGGTTTGATTTTACTACAGCGGTATATTTGTCAGGATAAGCTACATGCTTTAGTTGAAGGTGCAAAAATTGTTCGTAGCGAACTGGCAACATAAAAGCGCAAGAAAGGTTAGTGGCCAGCTTGACGGTAGGAGTCAAGCTGGCAAAATCCTCATAAAGAAACGACTTGTTGAAAAAAAACTGGCTTTCCTGAGAATGAAAAGTCAAGCTACAGGGCTGAATATTTTAAGGCAACAGTTATGAACGTATGGGGGAAAAAATTTACCATAGAAAAATGGCAGCACATAGTGACCGAGTTTTTGGAGTGTGGCAATGGCACACCCATTATCAACATTAACGTAAATGATACTCGTGAATTCGATGCCATTTATCTTGGCGGTGGAGCGGCCGGTCGCTTTGGTGCAACTTATTGTCGGGCACTAGGCGGACGTGTTCTTATTATTGATAAATGGCCTTTTCTGGGTGGCTCATGTCCACATCAAGCGTGTGTTCCGCATCATCTTTTTTCAGACTGTGCCGCGCAACTTATGCTGGAACGCACCTTGTCCGGCAAGCTCTGGTTTCAAAATCTCAATGACAAAATTGTATCTATTAAGTCCATCGTTGAACTGTTTCGCAGTGGCTGGGTTGGGCCTCATGCCGTGATGAACTATCAAAGCAAAGAAATGCTCGGTCTTGAATTTGTATTGAATGCAGAAGCCAATATTATTAATGCTCACAATGTCCAGGTCGGTGATCTTAAGTTCTACGCAAAAAAACTGGTGTTAGCGCTGGGTGCCAGACCTGTGGTATCGAAACTGCCAGGTGCACAGTTAAAAGGAGTATTCAATTATCAAAGTTTGGTTGAAACGCTGGACTATGAGCCAGGCAACACAGTCGTTGTTGTCGGAGGTGGAAAAACAGCAATCGAATATGGCTGTTTTTTTAATGCCACAGGGCGGCGAACTATTATAGTAGCTAGACATCAAGTGATGCCTATACTTAAGGATGCCGAATCCCGACGTTACGCGCTAAAAATGATGGTAGAGCAAGGGATGGAGTTTTTAGAAAACGCTGAGCTAATTAATATCCAAGGTGATGAAATGGGTAAAGTACAAGCTGTATCTATAAAGACTCAAGAGGGTGTGATGAAAGTAGATAGCGATTTTGTGTTCATGGCCTTGGGTGAACGTGCCAATACCGAATTGGTTTCTCAAACAATCGATCTGGACCTGGATGACAAAGGTTTCATCAAAGTTAATCACCGCATGCAAACCTCTATACCCGATATTTATGCTGTCGGTGACGTGGCAGGGCCGCCCATGGAAATGTTTAAGGCCAGAAAAGAAGGTGTATGTGCCGCTAAAAATATCATGGGCAAAGTCAGCGAATATATAGCAACAGACTACCCCGATTTTATGCACACGCATTACGAAGTCAGTTGGTTGGGTTTAGGAGAAGAAGAAGCCCGGCAGCGTTATGCTAACGTAAAAATAATGAAACTTCCGCCGGAAAACCCAAATGGACTTGATGTGGGTCTACCGGCAGGCGATCGAATGATGCTTTATTTGATGATGAAGCCGAGGATGTCGGGATTTCAAAAATTAATAATCGACGGCGACACACGTAAAATTCTGGGGGCTTTTCATATCGGTTGCGGTGCAAAAGATGGTTTTCAATACCTCAACCATCTGGTGAAACGGGGTCTCACTATTGATGAACTGGCAGATATGGACGAATTATTTATCAGTCCCAGTTATTTTATACAACTTTGCCGGTTGCGTGCAGGCGATATCAATTTCAAGGATTTATAACTAACCATGAACGATTGAGGCTTAACACTTTGATGAGCAATAGATTTGCCGGCAAACATGCTGCAATTACCGGTGGTGCAAACGGCATGGGCTTTGAGATAGCCAGACGTTTGGGCATCGAAGGTGCCCGTGTTGCGATCATTGACATTGACGAGGCGGCATTAACCAATGCGACAAATATCCTCAGAGCCGATGCTATCGATGTCAAAGCCTATCTTCTCGACGTCACCGATCCTGACAACGTTGCTCTTATCTTCGCACAGCTCATTGAGCATTTTTCAGGAACACTTGATATCTTGGTGAATAATGCCGGAATTGCAGATTTTGGCAGTGTTGAAAATACTGAAACCGAAGCATGGAATAGAGTCTTGGCGGTTAATCTGACCGGCACCTATCTGTGTTCAAAGTCAGCTATTCCGGCTATGAAAAAAACCGGCGGCACAATTATTAACTTTGGTTCGGTAGCAGGTGTTGTGGGTATAGCCAATATGGCTGCCTACTGCGCTTCCAAGGCGGCGGTTATCGGGTTAACCAAACAAATGGCTGTCGATTACATAAGACAGGGAATAAGGGTAAATTGCATATGTCCTGGAATGATTGCCGATACCGATATGGGGCGACAAATTCTCGGCACGGATAGCTCTGACCTAGCGATGAACTTACGCTTAAGTAAATATCCGATAGGACGATTCGGTAAATCCGAAGAGATTACTGCCGCCGTGTTGTTTCTGGCATCCGATGAAGCCAGTTTTGTCTGTGGTTCTGCGTTTACTGTAGACGGTGGTATGACAGCACTATGAGCCTTCATTATATGTATACACAAGCCGATAAACGATGCGCTCTGGGCGATCTAATTTCACATGTACAGCGTGGAGACTGCGTTGCTATTGGCGGCGGCTTATCATGGCGCGAGCCGATGGCAGCTCTACGGGAACTGATCCGGCAAAATATTAAAGCCCTTAAACTGGTTGGCTCGGCGCATGGCATCGATATAGATTTATTGTGTGGCGCTGGTGTTGTTGCAGTCAGTGCGGAATCGTATGTTGGCTTCGAACAGGATTTCGGCATGGCAATTAACTACCGGCGGGCTTGCGAAGCAGGCGTTGTCAAAGTTGAGGATAACTGCTGCTATACCTTGGTGCAGCAACTGAGAGCCGCCATTAGCGGCCTGCCATTCATGCCGATTCGCTCTGTTCAGGGGACGGATTTCATGCAATTGCATCCCGAATTTAAAATCATGGTTTGCCCCTTCACCGGCGAGCAGCTAGTGCTGGTTCCTGCGCTCAAACCCGATGTGGCAATCCTGCACGCTCACTATGCCGATCAGCATGGTAATCTGCATATCGAAGGTCCACCGGTTGCGGATATTCTTTTTGCCAAAGCGTCTGAAAAAGTCATTGTGACGGTAGAAGAGATTATCTCTCACGAAGTGCTCGCTAAAAAAGGCGTGACCATCCCGTATTTTTATGTCACCGCTATCAGTGAAGTCCCCTATGGAGCGCATCCGACATCCTGTTATCCGCGTTACGCCTATGACCGTGAACATACTGCCTATTATTACCAAACAGCCAAACACAGTGCAAACGGGTTTCGTGAAGACTATCTGAATCCATTTGTTTATGATTGTAAGGATAACGATGCTTATATTGAGGCAATTGGCGGCAAGGCGAGACTGGCTAGCCTGGAGCAATGGAGTGCCGGTATGGAACAGTGGATGAAGCTTTATGAATAATAAAAACAATATTCAGACCTGCACGCTCGGCGAATTGATGATCTATCAAATAGCGCTATCGATTGAAGACGGTATTTTGGCTTTTCACGGCTTTGGTTCGCCATTGGTGCAGTTGGCTTTGCATCTGGCCAAACACACCCATGCGCCCCGCTTAATCCTTGTGGCCGGCGCAACTTACGGTGTCAATCCGACTCCCGCATTTTTAACGCCAACGTCAAACGATTTTGCGATGAACCGGGGCGCCGAATGCCATTTGAATATTGAAGAATTATTTGATCTTGCCGCCAGCGGCCGTTTGGGCCGGATGTTTTTATCCGGCTTGCAAATTGACCGTTGGGGCAATCTGAATGTTACCCGCTTGGGAAACGATGCCAGGGTTACCTTAAAACTACCGGGCGGCGGTGGTGGGTGCAATTTGTCCTGCGACGCCGCTCATGTCACGATCTGGACGGCTGCGCACCGAGTTGTGCCTAATGACCAAGGCCGACGTCGATACCGGTTGGTTGAACATTGTGATTTTGTTACCAGTATCGGGCATCGCACTTCTGAGGGTATTCATCGTTCCAGTTTACCGCTACGAGGTCAGGGCCCCGATTGTATGATTACCGATCTTGGCGTTTTTGATTTTAATGGTGATGGTCACCTTCAACTAAAGGCCGTCTACCCGGATACCAGCGTGGAACTGGTTGCCGAAAACACTGGATTTGACTTTCCTGTCACTGAAAATCTCACCACAGCAGACTTGCCAGATGTTGCTTTGATCGAGTTTATTCGCAACCTGGATCCGATGAAAATTCATCAACGAGAGCTCGGTCCCACTGACCGTGAGCGCACTTTTCAATTGAACGGAGCCTAGTAGATGAACGGTGCAATTCTAATAGTCGGGGATTTAAAACAGCACCAAAACTTCGTACCCTTGCCGTACCGTTGCGTAAGCTTTCAACCCTATGACGGAGAAATGGATACCGCTGTGATAGAAAGTTATTTGCTGGATCGTGAAGTCTATCGGCGTACGGATATTATTATTTTGCATAATTCCAGGCAAGAATATGCCGTTGCCGCCGTGCAACGGGCTGGTTCTGAGTCCTTATTCGGTTCAGTTGAAAAAGTGGAAATATTGGCACTGCCTGATGACTGCGTTTTTATTACCGACCCCAATACGGACCCCGCCAACCGGTCGGCATTAGCCAAATTAGCCATAAGAAATAATGTTTCTGCGGATCAGACGGCAATAGTGCTCGGCGCCTTTGACCATATCAATATCATTCATCATCCCAATCCTTTGGTGTTGCGCGTCATTGAGGTGATCCCCCCCGAACCGCCCAAGCTTTATCACATGGTTGAACAAGTATTAAGTTATGCTGATCTGCCACCCATCAGCTTGGAATTGGAGACGATTGATCTGCGCGATCTTGCCGATACGGTGACCCCTGAAGCTTATTTAGTGCCCTGTCGCTCCGGGGGGCTCACTAATTTAAGCGCACCGGTTTATTTTCTCGATGAAAGGCCAAAACAGCGCCAAAATTGGACCCTGCTGGGATGTGAACGCAGTTTGCAATTTCATCGCCATTACTACGCAGACGAACCCCCGCGTGTGGAAATGTGTCCGCGCAAACTGCTAAAACCCGATGAAAAAGCAACCATCCTGAAGTGTTGCCTGCTTGAATATGATATTGAGCAGGAGGATAACGTCATGATAGTACCCTGGGGTACCGATTTGAATATGATTGAAAAGGCATTGCGTCAATTATCGAGAGGTGTAGTGTATGTCTGAACTTGCATGGGAAAATATTATAAAAAGTCAGCGTAATTCACGGGTAGGAAAACCACGTAAGATCGGCTGCACGATGGTTATGGATGTCGGGAAAGGCCTGGAAGAGACCAAAAGTATCTTGCAGATAGCCTCTAACTATATTGATCACTGGAAGTTTGGTTTTGGCACCTCTGTTTTCATGGACAAAGCCTTGTTGCAAGAAAAGCTGCAATTATTAGCGGCTCATAATGTCCTGACTTTTCCTGGTGGCACATTGCTTGAAGTGGCACTACTTGAACACCATTGTCGCGTTTATATGACTCATGCCAGGGAACTGGGCTTTACAGCAGTGGAAATTTCTGACGGAACTTTGCCTATCCCTCGTTTCAGACGCAAAAAAATTATCGAATGCGCATTAAATGCGGGGCTCACTCCAATCACCGAAGTCGGCAAAAAAGATCCCAAACGACAACCCACAGCCGATAAAATCGCTGAAGAGGCATTGGAAGATCTCCAGTGGGGTGCGGCCTGGGTCATTATTGAAGGCAGGGAAAGTGGACAAGGTATAGGGGTTTTTGATGAATTCGGAAATGTAGAAGGTTTTGAGGTAGACAGAATCGTTGAAGTCGTAGGCTCTAAAATCAGTTCCCTGATATGGGAAGCGCCGCTCAAATCCCAACAGGTATTTTTTATAGAAAAGTTTGGAGCTAATGTCGGACTTGGTAACATAAATTTGGATCAAATTCTCGCTTTAGAGGCTTTACGCAATGGCTTGCGTTTCGATACGTTAAGCCGTGTTACTGATAAGTTATTACGCGGTGGACATTGGGATCCCAATAAAGTTGAACAAGCTGTCGGGGCTGTTAATGCTATTTCGAACACTGGAATTATGAAAACGTAATGGCTACTCCAGAAGAGTCCAAGGCTATACAAGATAGAGTTCTGGAGATTGGGACGAGGTTGAAGACAGCACCGTCAGATATGTTAATTAACTTTGTTTTTGCCCCTGAATTAAGCCATCAGGCCCACTTGTTTGAAGCGATGGGTCTGGTTGATATTGCCAATACGTTGTGTGCCATCGAACTGCATACCATCTCGGAAACAGAGGGCTATCAATTACTGGCACATTTGCTCAAACTACAAGAAAAACCGGATACTTTTGTCACTACGCCAGCCCGAGGTGATCTTTATACTAACCGCGAAGCCTGGTTGGCAGAACGAACCGACGCGGTGGGTTGGCTGGGCGCTGGTCGGGCCCGGCGTGAATCGACAACCACAGCCTTTGTCCTTGTTATGCGTCAACTGATACTTGAACTCAATGGAACACTAATCGCTTTGGGGCATGTATTGATACAGCAGGCAGACTGCCACATGCTGTCCATCATGCCGGACTACACCTACTTGCAGGCGGCCCAGCCGACTACTTTCGGCCACTACTTATTGGGCTTTACTTACCCTCTGCTCCGCGATCTGGAGAGGCTGGAATTATTATTGGCGCGGCTCAATCTTAGCCCTATGGGTTGCGGCAGCACCAATGGCTCCACCTTATTACAGGGGCGGCAACAACTGGCTGATTTATTGGGATTTAAAGGCTTGAATTCCCATGCTCGCGATGCCATGTGGCAAGCGGATTTATTCATAGAAGCCACGTCAATACTGACAACGTGCAGTATCAATATCAGTCGTCTGGCGGAAGATTTACAGGTCTATAGTACACAGGAATTTGCCTTGGTTGAGCTGGATGACCGGCATGCCCGTGCTAGCAAAATCATGCCGCAAAAAAAGAATCCGTTTGCGTTAACCCATATTAGGGGCGTTGCCAATAAAATGATCGGCGTATTGGCCTCGGTCACCGCCGCCTCCAGAACGCCGTCCGGTCAGCCTGACAATAGACTGTTGATATACGGTGAATTGCCAGAGGCTATGCAAACCGTTAATAACACCGTGGCATTGATGACAGAAGTGCTACAAGAAATCAGTTTCAATGCCGATAGAGGGCAGGCATTGGTGGAATCCGGCTGGATACTGGCGACCGACTTGACTGAAACGCTGGTACAGCAATGCGGACTTGATTTTCGAAGCGCGCATCAATTGGTGGCTTTTCTGGCTAGCGAGTATCAGGGTAAAAGCATACTGGAACTCGATGATAAGACCTTAAGGCAAGCCGCCGAGAAGGTTCTTGGACAACGGATTTCAATCACTAAAGCGCAGCTCAACATCGCTTTGGATGCTAGCCATGCCATACAGGCACGAACAGAACCCGGCGGCACAGCGACCTGTAGTATGAGGAACATGATAACTGAATGCCGCGAACAACTGGAAAGATATCATGAAAAAAATTTGGCCAAACAAGATTATTTTGCAAGCAAACAGCATGATTTATTGGATCGTGCAATAAAGGAAGTTGGCTAATGATAAGGACTCATTCCAGATACACGCAGGAGGAATTTAGCAATGCCCAGACCGAGCGTTGATTATATTATTGTTGGCGCAGGCTCAGCCGGTTGCGTCCTTGCCAACCGTCTGAGCGAAGACCCTAACTGCCGGGTCTTATTGCTTGAGGCAGGCGGTGAAGACGATGCCGCCGCCATCCGCACACCGGCATTGTTTTCACAGTTGCAGGACAGCCCCCACGATTGGAGCGACCGGACCTTGCCGCAAACGCATCTGCAGGGACGTCGCATTTATATACCGCAAGGAAAAGTTTTGGGTGGCTCTAGTTCAATCAATTACATGATTTACATGCGCGGCAACCGCGCCGATTACGACCATTGGGCGAATCTTGGCAACACCGGCTGGAGTTATGACGAAGTGCTTCCCTTTTTCATCAAAGCTGAAACGAATGAAACCTTTGCCGATAGCTATCACGGCCGTTCGGGACCGCTGGTGGTTTCAAGCCACCAAGAATTAAGCTCAGTGACCCAGCGTTATCTCGCCGCAGCACAGGTATCGGGTATTGCCTACAATCCGGATTTTAACGGCAAACAGCAGGAAGGCTGCGGGGCGATGCAAAGGACTATTGCTGACGGTTCGCGATGCAGCGCCGCCGTTGCCTATCTGCACCCGGCGCGGATTCGCCACAATCTGAGCGTTATCAGCCACGCCCAGGTCACTAAATTGCTGTTTGACAAGAGTCGAGTGATCGGTGTGCAATATTTGCGTTTCGGGGTGGTCGAACAAGCTTATGCCGCTGCCGAAATAATCTTGTCCGCCGGTGCCTTCCGTTCGCCGCAAGTGCTGATGCTCTCGGGTTTGGGCATGGCCTCTGAGCTTGAAAATCTGGGTATCGACGTGCGCCTGGATTTGCCGGAAGTCGGCAAAAACCTGCAAGATCACATTCATGCCCGTGTGCGCTGCGAGCTGACACAGCCTTTGACTTTTGCGCCGCTGTCCTGCGGCGACAAAGCCGCAGCTAGCCGCGCCTACGAATTCGCTAGAACGGGACCTTTGGCCTCAAATTTCCTGGAAGCGGGCGGCTTTGTCAAAAGTCGTCCTGATGTGGCTTATCCCGATTTGCAATTGTTTTTATTCGGCAATTTAACGCCCGAATACCCTGAAGCCGGGCAGGCTAGTCGTCACGGCATAGCGCTAACCGCTTATGTCAACAGGCCGCGCAGCACCGGTCAGGTAACGCTGTCATCGGCTGATCCATTAGACCGTCCGTGTATCGATCCGTGTTATTTCAGCGATCCTGACGATCTTCGCTGTCTGGTGGCGGGGGTGCGCTGGAATCTTAACATTCTTTACGGACAGGCCTTTGACGATATAAGAGGCGTTGAACTGTCACCGGGCGTAAATATCCGTGATGATGCCGGTTTGGAAGATTTTGTCAGGCGTACGGCATCGACCACCTGGCACCCAACCTCAACCTGCCGAATGGGGACAGATGCAACCGCAGTCGTTGATCCGGCTTTGCGGGTCAATGGCGTTACCGGCTTGCGGGTGGTCGATGCATCCGTCATGCCGACTATCGTCAGCGGCAACACCAACGCGCCGACCATCATGATCGCGGAAAAGGCGGCCGATTTAATTCGAAAAGGCTAGCAGCTTAAGGAAGTCAACACATGATTGATTCAGTCCATATAAATGATTCTACGATTTATGGCCCCTCCTGGGTCGACCCTGAATTGCGCCCCTTATTTGCCGAGCAAAACAGCGTCAAAGGCTGGCTTGACGTCATGACTGTCCTGGCAGAAATACAGGCCGAGTTTGGTTTGATTCCACTGCAAGCAGCGCTAGAGATTAAAACCGCTTACGAAAATCTGGAAATAGATGAAGCTTTTCTAACAGAAGTCGGCGAGGGTTTTGTCAAAACCAATCATTCCCTGATGGGATTGATCACTGCGCTAAAGAATCGCTGCGGTGCAACAGGCGGTGAATGGCTCTGCTATGGCGTAACCGTTCAGGATATTACCGATACCCATACTGTCCGCACTTTATTGAAAGTACATGGACACTTTTTGGCTCAAATCACTGCAATAGAACAGATACTGGTCGATTTAGCCCGTTTGCATCGCCATACCGTCATGTGTGGCCGGACGCATGGTCAACCGGGCTTGCCGATAACGTTTGGGTTTAAAGCTGCCACTTGGCTGGATGAACTGGAACGTCATCGCCAGCGTTTATCCGAACTTAAATCGCGCCTTGGCGTAGGACAGCTAGGCGGCGGTGTCGGTAGCCTGTCCTCTCTTGGGCCGCAGGCACTGGCCCTACAAAAAGACGTTATGCAACGTTTGGGATTAAATGTTCCGGCAATTTCCTGGACCAGTACCCGTGATCGCTTTGCTGAATGGCTGAATACGTTGGCGATGATAACTTCCTTAGGTGATCGTATCGGCCAGGAAATAGTTAATCTGCAACGGCCTGAAATCGGCGAGCTGAGTGAAGGCTTGGTCAGCGGGGCGGTCGGCAGTATTACCATGCCGCAGAAACGTAACCCGGAAATTTCGGAACATCTCGGTACCTTATCGCGAGTGGTCAGGCATCACGCCGCACACATGGCTGAAAATCTCGTCCATAGCCATGAACGGGATGGACGTTCATGGAAAGGCGAATGGCTTATTATTCCCGATGCGACACTGGCTACCGGTAAATCACTGGACTTGCTTGAGCTGCTACTCAAGGACTTGCAGGTTAATCAGCAGCGTATGCGTGCCAATATCATGGCGACGAACGGTTTTATCCATGCCGAAGCTGTGATGCTGGCCCTGGCGAAGACATTAGGTAAACAAAGCGCACATCAGCTCGTCTACGAAGTGACTCTGCAAGCCCAGGGCGTAGGACTGCATTTTAAACAGGCGCTCAGCAATAACCGGAAAATCAGCGCCATCCTGACTAACGATGAGATAGAGGCGTTATTCGATCTTGAACAAAGCACAGGCGTTTGTGCTGACATGGTTGATCAAGTTATCGCAGAAATTCATTTAACTTGAGGTAATTACTGCCATGATCCCGGAAAGTGAAAGTTTTCATCGCATCGCAGTCATCGAACACATTACCAGGCAAATTCCCCGGCACATTCTCGCGCATTATCCAACCCCGCTGATGCGGGCGAAACGATTGACAGAAACGCTTGGGGATACTGAACTCTGGTTTAAACGCGATGACCTTATCAGTTTTGGTTTGGGCGGCAATAAAATACGCGGATTGGAAGTGATACTGGCCGATGCCTGGTCCCAAAATGCAGATTGCCTGATAACCGGAGCCGGTGTGCAGTCCAATCATGTGCGCGCGACGGCAGCCGTAGCAGTATATGCAGGCATGGGATGCACAGCCGTTTATTGGGGGAAATCCCCGGCAACGGTTGACGGGAATTATCGCGTAACCAAAATGCTGAACGCAGGAATTCGTTTTACCGGTGACAATGACAGGGTATCGGTCGATTCGTATATTCACCGAGTTGAAGCAGAGTTGTGTGAGCTAGGCTATCGACCTTATGCAATTCCACGAGGAGGCGCTTGTGCTATGGGTGTATTAGGTCATGTGCTGGCTGTTTTTGAGCTTTATCAACAATGTTTTGCCCAAGGCCTTGAGCCCGATGTTATTGTGCTTGCAGTGGGTTCCGGAGGTACCTACGCAGGCTGGTTGCTAGGCTTGAGGTTGTTAAATCTGTCCTGGAAAATGCAGTGCTACACAGTCAGCCGTGAACCGGAGCAGGTGAGTCAACAAGTCGCTGATTTGGCTACCGAAGCGGCTGCACTATTGAAGCTGGACTGGACTTTTAAAGCCGCTGATGCGCCCGTGCACGGTGGATTTATTGGTCAAGGCTATGGTATTCCCAGTCCGGAAGCTGCCGAAGCGATAAGGTTAGTCGGCCGTACTGAAGGCATATTACTGGATCCTGTTTATACCGGTAAAGCGATGGCCGGCTTTCTGCACGGACTACGAAACAAACTATATGATGATTACCAAAGAATAGTTTTTGTGCATACCGGCGGCGAACCGGCTTTTTTTGCAGGTAATGGCGATTGGTTAAATACTGACCTCCTCGCGGTTTAAGTAATCGATAATCAGAGAAAAATCATGCGAATCATTATTATAGGTGGTGTCGCCGCAGGCACTAAAGCAGCAGCAAAAGCTCACCGGGTTGATCAAAATCACGAAATCATCATCTATCAGGACGAAGCTGAAGTGTCTTATTCCGCCTGCGGACTGCCTTATGTTATCAGTGGTGTCATTGATGATGGTCGTAAAGTTGTTATCCGTCAGCCTGAAGATTTTGCAAAAGAAGGTATCAAGGTTTTTACTCAGCACCGGGTCACGAGTATCGATAAAACTAGGCGGCATCTCACCGTAAAAAATTTACTAACACAAGCCGATGAGGTAGTTGATTATGATCGTTTGATTCTGGCAACCGGCGCACGACCGATAGTTCCAAACGTTGAGGGTATAACGCTGGAAGGTGTTCTTACCTTGCGTAATATCAGAGATCTGGCCCGATTTAATACGCAGTTAAATACGCTACAGCCTAAACGTGCGGTGATTATTGGTGCAGGTTATATCGGGCTGGAGCTAGCTGAAGCTTTTCATCAACTCACTATTAAAACCACGATTGTAGAGAAAGGGGCACGTATTTTACCCAGGTTCGATCCTGAAATGGCCCAGCTTGTTCATGAGCATTTGCTTGAAAACCAGATTGAATTAATACTGGGTGATGGTCTAGCCAAACTGCATGGTAAAAATGGCCGAGTCACAGTGATCGAAACAAAGTCTGGCAAAATGATTTCCGCCGATCTGGTTGTTATTGCTATCGGGGTTACACCTAATATTGAACTGGCAACAGCTGGAGGCATTGAACTCGGAAAAACAGGCGCAATTGCTGTTGATTCGAGAATGGAGACTCGAACACCCGGTATTTTTGCTGCCGGTGATTGTTGTGAGACAGTCAATCGAATAACTGGCAAGCCGATTTGGATGCCCTTGGGCGATATTGCCAATTTACAAGGACGTGTTGCCGGTGAAAATGTAGCAGACGGAAACGTCCATTTTCCAGGTGTATTCGGAACGGCAATATTCAAGACTTTTAAACTGGCGGTAGCGATAACGGGGTTATCGGAACAAGCGGCACAAGAATCCGGTTTTGATCCAGTATCCATTGTGATGACAGGAACAGACCGCGCTCGTTACTATCCTGACCGACAAGAATATACGTTAAAACTTATTGCTGATCGACAGGATGGCCGTCTGCTGGGAGCTCAAGTCGTTGGCTCCGGTAACGTCGATAAAATGATTGATATTGCAGCAACCGCGCTACTCGGTAAGTTAACATGCGCAGACATGGAAAATGCTGATCTGGCTTATTCACCACCGTTTAGCCCGGTACTTTCAACAATCATAGTGGCAGCAGGCATCTTAAAAAATAAACTGGTTTAAATCATTCAACCGTCGTCTTTGGGGCAGGGATTTTAAGCCGTTATGATCAATCTCTTGCATCAGGTTCAATAAACGCCCCAGTTCATTATTAGGGAATCCTTCTCTAGCAAACCAATTCAGGTAGTGACCAGGTAAGTCCGCAAGGATGTGTCCTTTATATTTACCGTAGGGC
>CAMAUL010000078.1 GCA_945861405.1 Candidatus Methylobacter oryzae
GCGCTGCTTTTGTTTGGTTCCAGTTGCTCTGCTTTTAACCCAGCGCTCCAAGGTTAATTTATCTTCATCGGTCAGTGATAGCTTCATTGGTGTTTTCATAGGCACCAATTTTATCATATCTAAATATTTGTTGGGGACGTTACACTAGACAATATAGATGACGCTATTATCAAGATGCAGGCGCTCAAAAAAATAGGTGTGCATTTTTCCATGGATGATTTCGGTACCGGTTATTCATCGCTGGCTTACCTGACGAAACTGCCGCTCAACCAGCTGAAGATCGATCAGTCCTTCGTACGTAATATCGGAGTGAAACCGACCGATGCAGTGATCGTGCAAACTATTATCGGCATGGCCGACAATCTGGGCATGAAAGTAATTGCCGAGGGCGTTGAAACAGAAGAGCAACGGGCATTTTTAGAGCTTCATGGTTGCCCTGCCGTTCAAGGCTATCTGTTCGGTAGGCCGTTGCCATTGGATGAGTTTGAGCATTCCTTGGGGATTTGACGGTGTGTTCGCCAAAGTCGGGAAATAAGTTGGTAAAATCCGTTACAATCAACATAATTATTTTGTAACTATTCAGCGAAAATGCAGACTACGATTAATAGAACACGGGTGACGCAGATTAGGCTGATAAAAACGGATTAAAAATCCGCGTAAATCCGTACAATCCGCGTCATCCGTGTTCCATTCTTTTTCATGCTGAGTAGTTACCAGTTTCAGGGGCGCCGCTTATGAAAATTGCCATCATCGGAACCGGTCGTGTCGGTTCCACGCTTGCTTATGCCCTGGTGCTAAAACAGACTTGCGACCATCTGGTGATTGCCGGTCGTACTTATGAAAAGGCCAGAGGGGATGCGCTGGATTTGCAGCACACGCTGGCTTTTTGCTCACGGCCGATGCGTATCGAAGGCTGTACTAACGAGCAGGTAAAGAATGCCGATATTGTCGTCGTCACCGCGTCGGTTGCGGCGGATGGGCAGGTTTTGACCTCCCGCCTGCAATTGGGCGAGAAAAATAGCCTATTGTTCAGGGAATTAATTCCGGTGCTGGCGATAAATAATCCCAATGCGGTATTCGTTATCGTGACCAATCCGGTCGATGTGATGACTTATGCGGCGTGTAAATTGTCCGGTTTTGCAGCCAACCGGGTAATGGGGGTCGGAACGCTGGTAGATTCAGCCCGTTTTCGCGCCCTGCTGTCACAGGAAGAGCATATTCATCCTGACGATCTTCGCGCCTATATTCTAGGCGAGCACGGTTCCAATCAAGTACCCATATTGAGTAGCGCAGAAGCGGGAGGCGAATCCATCGGCGACACGCCCATTCATCGACAGTTATTTGCCCAGGTTACCGAAGCCGGTTTTGAAGTTTATCGCCTCAAAGGCTATACCAATCACGCTATCGCCACAGCGGCATGTATGGTCATTGAAGCTATTGTTTTCGACGAATACCGCACCATGCCTCTTGCTACCCGCTTCGATGATTGGATGGGCATATGCGACAACTGCTTTAGCATTCCGGTAGTGGTAGGGCGTAGCGGCATTATCCGCCATTTGCACCCTGAGTTGAACGATGGCGAACAGCAAGCCATGAAAGCTGCGGCGGTCGCTATCAAAAGCGCTATTGTGTCATTGATACCTGACTTGGCAGATGGTAGTTGTGTCGATAGTTGATTTTTTTGTAACTGTGTTTTACAAAACAATGCAAAAAGTCACCAATCCAAGGTCGTGAAGTGAATGGCAATCTCCCAACCATCAATGGTTTTGTTTGACCGCACCACTCGGCCTTCACAGCGAAGACGGGCCAGATCCCTGCCTTTTTTTTGCATGGGAATGAAGCAGCGTAGCATTGAATCCGGATCAATAGGTTCATTCGTCGTAAAGCAAACCCCGGTAGTACCCAGATCGCGTGTTACGCCCAAACCTGAATCCAGCTCAACAATACAAAGGGTAGGATAGCGTCCGGCTAATCGATTTTCTTTGCTATCGTTCATATCTTGCTCCATTCGATACTTGGGTAATGAGCTATTTTTATTACAAACTGGTTACAGTGTAGGGGGTTGATAGTTTTTAGTCAATAAGAGCGGCGAGAGTGCGCTGGTTAAGCAGGAACAAGGTCTCTTAATCGGAGGATGATGACGTACATGCGTATTTCCCTGTCCGACTGATTTTTCCAGTAGAAATAGACTCATTCTTCATTGAAAGCGACTGAGGCTTACTTATTTTATCTGAATTAGGTAAAATCAACCAACGGAAGCGACCTCGTTATATCTAAAATAGCCTGTTTGATAACGGAAGCCTTCAATCCTCCATTTCTCCCCATTAATAAATGGGTGCTCTTTTTGTTGTGTACCGTGTGTACCTATTTTTGCATAAAACATGTCGATTACTGAACTAAGCTCCGAAACCAAACGCCGTAGAACCTTTGCCATCATCTCCCATCCTGACGCGGGTAAAACCACCATCACCGAAAAACTGTTGCTGTTCGGAGGCGCAATTCAGCTGGCAGGTTCGGTTAAAGGCCGTAAAGCTGCGCGTCATGCGACCTCCGACTGGATGGAAATGGAAAAGGAACGGGGCATTTCGGTGACCACTTCGGTGATGCAGTTCGAGCATAAAGACTGCATCATCAACCTGCTCGATACCCCAGGCCATGAAGATTTCTCCGAGGATACCTACCGCACCTTGACCGCAGTTGATTCTGCACTGATGGTGATCGACGTTGCCAAAGGCGTTGAAGACCGAACCATCAATTTGATGGAAGTGTGCCGATTGCGCACCACGCCGATTTTGACCTTTATCAACAAGCTGGACAGGGAAGGGCGCGAACCTATCGAATTGATGGACGAGGTTGAAAACATCCTGAACATCAAGTGCGCGCCGATGACTTGGCCTATCGGCATGGGCAAGCGTTTTAAGGGGGTTTATCATCTGTACAAGGATGAAATCCACCTGTTCAGCGCCCAACACGGCGGCAAGATTGCCCAGGCCGAAATTATCAAAGGCCTGGATAACCCGAAACTGGACGAACTGCTTGACGATCAGGCCCAGGAACTCAGGGATGAAATCGATCTGGTTAAAGGCGCCAGCCATGAATTTCATCTGGAAGACTATCTGGCGGGTAGATTAACGCCGGTATTTTTCGGCTCGGCGATCAACAACTTCGGGATTATCGAATTGCTCGATGCGTTCGCCGAATATGCGCCGTCGCCAAGACCCAGAGAGGCGGAACAGCGTACAGTTTTACCGGAAGAGCCAAACTTTTCAGGCTTTGTGTTTAAAGTGCAAGCCAACATGGATCCGTCGCATCGGGATCGGATTGCCTTTTTAAGGGTGTGTTCCGGCAAATTCGACAAGGGTATGAAGATCCATCATGTGCGTATCGGTAAAAACATCCAGGTCGCCAATGCGATCACCTTCCAGGCTGATAGCCGGAAAAGCGTCGAAGAAGCGTACCCCGGCGACATCATCGGTTTGCATAACCACGGCACCATCCAGGTCGGCGATACCTTTACCCAGGGCGAAACGCTTAAATTCGGCGGCATTCCTTATTTTGCGCCGGAATTATTTCGCCGCGTGGTGTTAAAAGACCCGTTACGGGCCAAAGCCCTGCAAAAAGGACTGGTGCAGTTGACCGAAGAAGGTGCAACCCAGCTGTTCAGGCCGTTAAAAAATAACGATCTTATTTTGGGTGCGGTCGGCGTTTTGCAGTTTGACGTGACCGCGTTCAGGCTTAAAAGCGAATACAACGTCGAATGCGTTTACGATACGATACCCATCTCGGCGGTGCGCTGGGTCAGCTCCGACAAACCGGCCAAGCTGGAAGAGTTCAGAAACAAGGCTTTCGATAATCTGGCCGAAGACGGCGGCGGTTATCTGGTTTATGTCGCCAACAGTCGGGTTAACCTGCAACTGACCGAAGAGCGTTGGCCGGATATTAAATTCAGTGCGACGCGGGAATTGTAGATCCAGCTAATCAAGTTCTTTAACGGAAGGTCATAAGCGTGTTTTTAAAATGGTTGTGGTTAATTTTTTTGATCATTTTAGGTTTTTTAAGCCTGAATCCCTGGTTGCTTCCTGATCCTGAACAGGCGGTTGGATTTATTACTTGGGATTTGCTCGATCATGCCGCAGCCTATAGCTTGTTATCGGTCTTGATGATGCTCGCGTTTCGTCAACAGGAAAGGCCCTGGGTGATGGCAAGCATCGTGATTCCCGTCTCAAGTCTGATCGGCGTTTTGCTTGAATATTGCCAGTATTGGTTTACTTCAAACCGGCAGTTTTCATTTTTTGATGCGGCTGCTAATGTTTGTGGCGCGGCGCTGGGTGTGATCGTGTTTTGGGGTGTTCTGGTTTATCGTAAACGCTCTGTGACATAGAGCTTCTCGTTGATAAAAACCTTTACGCATTATCATCAAACAGTTTTTTTCCTGCCAGTTCCACTTGATGTGGCGCTTGGTTTTTTTGAGTGCCATCGTTAACCCTGATTCTTCAAGTTGGCTTTTTAGATAATCCAAATTGTGTTTGATAAGCTCCTGATGGCTCTGTTAACAGGTGCTATAATCAGGTCTAAATTCTATGTTTTTAAGGGGCCTAATTTCATGCAAACCAAGTTTTCAGAAGATGTAATTCCATTATCAGATCTCAAGGTTAACCCTGGCAAAGTGGTAAATCGAGCCAAAGATACCCATCGCCCTATTTTGCTTACTAGTCGTGGACGTGGGGTAGCGGTTGTGCAAGGCCTTGACGATTATGAAAAGAATGAAGAAGAACGATTGTTTATGAAGGCAGTAGCTCAAGGGCTAATGGATATAAAAGAAGGGAAAGTGCTTGAGTTGAATGAGGCTAAAAAGAAGCTGGGCATTGCTTGAGTGAAAATATCAATATCCGATTCAGCATTCGGTGATTTAGAGGAAATTAAGGCGTATTACCTGGAAGAGGGCGTTCCTCATATCGGCAACAGGATTATTAGCGCTATCGTAGAGCATATTGATACCTTGTGTGATAACCCTGATATTGGGAGAGTGGTTCCCGAGTTTGCTGTAGATAAAATAAGGGAGCTTATTCACCCGCCTTATCGGATTGTTTATTTGAGAGAGAAAAAATCAATTCATGTTATCAGGGTCTGGCGTAGTGAAAGGTTGCTGGTCTTGCCTGAAAATGAAACATAATCCTAGAAAAATCATCATTTCGTCCACGAAAAACACGTATCGGGGTCACGCATTATCATCAAACAGTTTTTTCCCTGCCAGTTCCACTTGATGCGGCGCTTGGTTTTTTTGAGTGCCATCGTGTGCGTCCATGTGTCCCGTTGTTAACCCTGATTCTTCGAGTTGGCTTTTTAGATAATCCAGGTTGTGCTTGATAAGTTCAGTCGTTTGCGTGTTCTGGCTCTTGAAGAAAGTATTGATAACATCGTTCCGGTAAGACACCATGCAGTGAATCGTGCCCAGTTCCGGCGGCGTAATGGTGATGTTGACCGACCAGTCGCGGCTTCCGTATTGTTGTTGGTTTTCTTTGTCCCGCTGTATTTCAATTTTGACCGATTCGGCCTGCTGCCGGTCAATAAAAGGAATGTCGATGATCCATTGTTGCTTGGGATTATCTTCCTTAGGCAATGACATCAATTGATCCAGCACCAGTTTGGCAACGGTATTTTCAGTTTTAGTTTGCAGGTTCTTCAGTAGGTCAAGGTCGATTTGATTGTGTTGCTGTTCGCCTTGCGTGGTTAGTTCCTGCTTTAAGGCATGAATAAATTTCAGCAAGTTGGCTTTAAAGTCTTCTGCACTTGCTTGCTGTATTGCTCCTGGCAGTGCGGCTTTTCCGCCTGCTTCCGTTGCCTCGACTAAAGCGCCTGCTTTGGGTGTTTTGCTTTCGTTAGCGACTGCATCGGCTTCGGCTTCGGGCATCAGCTTTGAGCCAGCAACCGGCTGTTCATTAGGCAAGGGTGGTTTTTGCGTCAGGTTCTGTAATATTTCAGCGGCTATGCGTTGCAATGATTGGGGTACGCTTTCATTTTGAATCAGCTGGGGTAGCTCTTTAATTAATTGGGCTTGAGCCATTGCAGGCGGCAACTTGGCCTCAAGAAACAGCCCCGAATTGACAATGGATTGCTTAAGGCCCTGGCTGGTGATCAACTGCTCTTTGGGCGGAAGATTCTGGATTATTTTTGCAGCAATATCCTTTAGGGCCTGGGGTACGCTTTCATTTTTCATCAGTTTCGGCAAATCTTTTATTAACTGATTTAAGAAAATGGGGGCAGCTTCATGCCGAGGCAAAAACTGTTTTACAAACTCGGCTACTTTGGCTGCTGGAATATTACTCGCCGCAGGGAGTATCTTAAATTCAGGCGCGGTTCCGCCTTTGACGATTTCCAGGTTCAGGTTTTGCCCGACTTTTAAATCCAATGGTGCATTGGTCAGTTGAGGCCGGTCAATAGTGATTTGGGTTGCTTGTTTATTGCCCGAATCAGCAGTTGACGGGCTGAAAATCTGTAACTGGATTTTAGTGCCGATGAAGCTGAGGATTTTCGCGTCTAATGGTTGCTTTATTGATGAAGGGGTTGCGCTGTCAGGTTTCTCACCGATTGCGACACTCCCACCCTCCCTGATAGTCGATATCAACTTTAAACGCAATTCAGCCGGTTGGGTTTTGGGGTCTTGAAGTTGGACGGATTTGGCTTTTAGTTCAGCCAATGTGCCGAGGATTTTAAACTCGATGACCGGGGCGATTTGGGTAACCTGGATTTTTAACTCCTGCCCAGGGTTTACCGCTATCGGCTGGCTGCTTTGCACGGTGATGTCCTTGTCGCCCAGGGTTAAGGTAATGGCATTTTTTGCCGCTTGAATATCTGCGCCGACCACTTTTACGTCCAGCTGTTGTCCGACTTTCAGGTTTAGAGCGTTCTCCACCAACCTGTTAGTAGCGAGGGCTTGGGGGTTGATTAGCGAGTTAATATCCATCGCAATACCTTAAGCCAACATTTGCCGGAGTTGCTCGATTTCATCTTTGGCAGTATCGAGTATATTGATGCTGTCGTTGGCATCCAAATGGACAGCCAGTTTTTTATAAGCGGGAAGGTCATCTATTTTAGGTATTTTTTTTATATCGACTTTGCCGATAAAACTGTGCAACTGCGAGATCATCACGATGTCTGCGTAACTGGATGGATTGCTGTCATTACGAAACCAGTTTTCGGCATTAATGACCACGTCTTCAAAATCTTCTGGAAAGCCCCACTGACGAATGATTTGCACACCAATGTCGGCGCGCAATTTCTTTACTATGTCTGTAAGTTCTTTAGGGTAAGCAATAATATCGGGATGGTTGTCGGCATAAGTCAAAATGGGTACGATGCCAATATCATGAATCAGCCCGGCCAGCATGGCCCGATCCGGGTCGAAGCCTGGTATTTTATGGGCTAAGACGGCGCTGACGGATGCAATATAACTGCTGTGCGCCCATAATTCCGCCATTTTTTGACGGATTACCGAGGACTTGGCGTTAAAGATCGATTTCATCGCAAACGCGGTAATAATGTCTTGAGCTGTTTTTAATCCCAGTCGAGTCAGCGCTTCGGGGCAGCTTTCAATTTTTTTTCGACCCCTATATAAAGGGCTGTTAGCAATTTGAATCAGATTGGCGGTAATGGCCGGATCGATTTGGACGATGCGTGCTATTGATGAGACGCTGGATCTATCGTCGTTAATGGCTCGGCGAATTTTGAAAGCGACATCAGGAATAGTAGGCAACACCAAGTCATCGGATTGCATATGCCGATAACAGTCCATTAAAAGTTTGTTTTTAGCCAAACTTGAGGCGGTATTGCTAAGGTTGATGTTGGTTTGGCTCATATTGTGTTTATTTAATATTCGTAACTATTCAGCATGTCTGAAAATAAGTAGGCGGGATTAGGATTATCCGTTTTGTGGGGGCGACTTCAGTCGCCCAGTGGTTTTACTTGGCGACTGAAGTCGCCCCCACATCATTATGCTGGAGTATGCTGAATAGTTACTAATATTCAAACAAGCTGGCAAAGTTTAGTTTAAAATCTACCCCTACGTCGAACCGTATTGTCTCTATCTTACTTTGCCCTGCAATGAAAACAACCCCATCCGAAGTTTTAACTGCTTTATCAACTATCCGCGATTATATTCGCTGGGCTGCCAGCCGTTTTACCCAGGCCGATGTGAGTTTTGGTCATGGTACTACAACTGCGATGGATGAAGCCGCAGCGCTGGTTTTACATACTGTTCATCAACCCTATAATCTGGCCGATGCTTATTTGCAAAGCGTGTTAACGCTAAGCGAGCGCCAAGCCGTGATCGACATGATCGATAGGCGCATCAACGAACGCATACCGGCTGCGTATTTAACGCATGAAGCCATTTTTGCCGGGCTGTCATTTTATGTCGACGAACGGGTGCTGGTGCCAAGATCGCCGATAGCCGAATTAATCGAGCAGCGTTTTGCGCCGTGGGTGGAAGAAGAGCAGGTTGAGCGCATCCTGGATTTGTGCACTGGCAGCGCCTGTATCGCGATAGCCTGCGCTTATGCATTTGCCAATGCTGATGTCGATGCGGCGGATTTGTCGGCGGATGCGCTGGCCGTTGCCGAGATCAATGTCGCCAAGCATCAGCTGGACGATGCGGTAACCCTGTACCAGTCGGACTTGTTCAATGAACTGCCGGATACTCGCTACGACATCATCGTCAGCAATCCGCCTTATGTGTGCCTTAAAGAATGGGAACAATTACCCGCTGAATTTCGCGCTGAACCCGATATGGGTTTTAAGGGCGGACACACGGGACTGGATATTGTGCTGCGCATCCTGGTCGATGCCGATCAATATCTGGCAGAGCAGGGGATTTTGATTGTGGAAGTGGGCAGCAGCGCGGAAACATTGCAGAATGCCTTCCCCGATGTGCCTTTTTTCTGGCTGAATTTCGAACGCGGCGGTGATGGGGTATTTTTGCTGACGGCCGAACAAGTTAGGCTTTATCACGAATTATTTTTAACGGCTTTATAGATATGTCTGGAAACTCAATAGGAAAATTATTTACCGTCACCTCGTTTGGCGAAAGCCACGGCCCTGCGATAGGCTGCATCGTTGACGGTTGTCCTCCGGGCATGGCCTTGACCGAAGCCGATTTGCAGGAAGATTTGGATCGCCGGAAACCCGGTACCTCGCGGCACACCACTCAGCGGCGCGAAGCCGACGAAGTCAAAATCCTGTCCGGCGTGTTCGAAGGCAAAACCACCGGTACGCCGATAGCCCTGCAAATCGAAAATACCGATCAACGTTCCAAGGATTATTCCAACATCGCCGAGACTTTCAGGCCCGGCCATGCCGATTACACTTATCAGCACAAATACGGCATCAGGGATTATCGGGGAGGTGGGCGCTCGTCGGCGCGCGAAACGGCGATGCGCGTTGCGGCGGGCGGCATCGCCAAAAAATATCTGAACGAACAAACTGGCATAGAAATACGTGGTTATTTATCCCAGCTCGGGCCGATAAAAATTGAAAAAGTCGATTGGGCTGTGATCGACAGCAATCCTTTCTTCTGCCCCGATGCTGACAAAGTTGAAGAGATGGAAGCCTATATGGATGCGTTGCGCAAGGAAGGCGAATCCATCGGCGCGAGAATTGAAGTGGTCGCAACCAACGTCCCGCCGGGTTTGGGCGAACCTATTTTCGACCGGCTCGATGCCGACCTGGCTCATGCCCTGATGAGCATAAACGCGGTCAAAGGCGTGGAAATCGGTGACGGATTTGCTTGCGTCAACAGCAAAGGCACCCAGTTTCGCGATGAAATCACCCCGGCTGGGTTTTTAAGCAATCATGCCGGGGGTATTTTGGGCGGCATTTCCAGCGGTCAAAATATCACTGCCAGTATCGCCTTAAAACCCACCTCCAGCTTACGGCTGCCGGGTAGAAGCATCAACCTGCAAGGCGAGGCTATTGAAGTGGTCACCGAAGGTCGCCACGACCCCTGCGTCGGCATACGCGCCACGCCGATAGCCGAGGCGATGATGGCGATAGTGCTCATGGATCATTTGTTGCGGCATCGGGCGCAAAATGCAGGCGTAAGCTCAGGGCTGCCTGTTTTAAGATAAGTTATACCAATCCCAATAAGTTCACATGCTATCCCTTCTCCAGCGGGAGAAGGTTAGGTTGAGGGGTTTCAAACAACATTGGTATTACTTGGTAAATTGCACGTTACCATGCAGGAGCGTCGTTTCTGCATTTCCATACAGGATTATTGGACTAAACAGCTACTTAGCCCAGACATCGCAGAAATTATAGTGACTGGGTTGGAGTCCCGTGCTTTTAAGTTAAGCGATTTTTTAGCTCACATGAGAAATAGTGATCGCTGGAGTGCAAGCTCTGCTTGCGTTAGCAGGCGAAGCTTGCACTCCAAATGCCGAGGCTTTCCTTAACTTAACGCAACAGCCTCAAAACCCCATACCCAATTCCAGCCATGCCCGTACTTCATCGGTCTTGCCGACCAGTTCAGGCACAGGGCCTACTGGCGTAGCGACAAAAGCCCGACCGCTCAATTGACTTGCGCCCACCCAGCCCCAGCCAGTTAAGCCCGCCGCCTGCGCCGCTCAGCGTGGCCCGGTTGGTTCCTCTGGCCCAGGGATTTTGGTTAACCGTCACCTGCGCACTGTCGATAAAGCCGACCGCCTGAAATTGCCCGAACCGGCTTGAGCCTAAATCGTGCCTAATTTCAGCCGTGCCGATATAGCCGGTGTCGCCGGACACCGCGCCCATGTCATAGCCGCGCACCGTGTAGGGGCCGCCGACGATCATTTTCTTCGACGAATCCAGGTTGTCCTGCGCCCACTGCCCGGCAAACGCCAGGTACAAGCCGTCCGATTGGGTCAAACTTTGCAACCTGGACAGATTCACGTTCCATTTCGAGAACATGCCTTGGGTTTTCACCGTCGATACATCGGCCGCCTGCGCATCCGGGTTGTCAAAGCCGACATGCCCGCCCGACCAGCCCAAAATCCAGGTGTTGACTCCGCCGGACAGCAGGCTGTCCCGCGCATCGCCGGAAACGCTCAGCGTGCCGTTATCGATGTGCCGGTAAGTCTTGATGCCGCTGACGTCGATACGGTCGCGCAGTTCCATCCGGTCGTACTCGACTTGTCCGTACAGGTTGAAATCCCGGTTGCGGATCAGCGGGTGCTTGCCCCACACGCTGCCGACCTGCGCGGTGCCGTGCGCATTGATCGCCGCCAGAGCCCCGCTCAGTTCGTAATCCAGTGCCGAATAAGACGCGCCCAAACGGGTGCCGTGGCCGTTGACCAGCGATTCGTAAGACAGCCGTCCGTAGTTAACCCCGCTGCCGGAAGTCAGCCCGCTGACGCTCAACACATCACCGTGATGCAGCGGGTTGATCCAGTTCACCGTGCCTGAGCCTCGCGGCCTTCCGGTATAGCGGTTGCCGTAATCGTCCACCATCACGTTGCCGGTGACGGCTTGGGCCGACGAGGCGTTGACCAGCAAATCGGACGTTCCGGTCGTGCCGCCCGCCTTCAAGGTCGAGTTGGCCGCAACGCCCGGAATATCGGACAGCAGCAGCATGGCATGATCGAGTCCCGACTGGCCGATGGTTTGGCCTGCCTGTAAGGACGACAGCGACTCGTTGAGCAGCGAGTCATCCACGCCGCTTTGGTTGTCGAGCTGAATTTTGCCGTATTTGGCTTCCATGACTTCGATGCGCACCACGCCGGTGGCAATGGTTTGCGCCGGGATGAACGCCCGCGCCAACGGATAACCGTGACTGTGGTAATAGTCGTTGATGCGGACGGCAAGCTCCCCCAGCTGAGGCAGCGTGATGCTCTTGCCCTCGGTGTCCGCCACCAAGTCATGCAAGGTTTTTGTGTTGATCTTGTCGTTGCCGGTGATCTGGATGGTCTTGACTGCAAACGGCGCACTGGGCGGCAACTTGCCGACATCTTGCCGCTCGATGTTCAGCTTCGGCCCGGTAGGGGACGGCGCAGGCGGCTTGACCGGTTGGATCTGTTGCAGCATGTTGCCGGAACCGGGCGCGACAGGATTAACAGCCAGGGCGGACAACGGTGCAAGGACGAGCATGGCTGCCAATAAAGTTACGCTGGTTCCCAAGCCCCCCAAGCCGGACGGGGCATGTTGCCCCGTCCGAAACGTTTTGCGTTGGTTAAGCGTAATCGCTTTGCTTAAGCACCGAGGAAACGTTAGGAGCGGGGTTGCAAACCCCGCCCCGCTCAATAGGCTTCCCGCACTGAATTCCCAAGCTGGAGTTTGGGAACTAGTGATTTCCTCGTTCCCACGCGCTGCGTGGGAATGCAGTATCAGCGCGCTGCGCTGTGTGGAGCCATGAAGAGCAGTCCCGTTCGGCTGTGGTTGTGGCGTTTCGGGACGCAGCGCGTCCTGAGTGCATTCCCACGCAGCGCGTGGGAACGAGAGCGGTTTGATGGTTTGATGCGGTTCGGTATTAAATTTCATCGGAGTCTTTTTCGTTAGGTTGTTGACTGCCCGGCAGCTTCACGCCGCCGTCCAGGACTTTTATGGTCGGGCCGTTTTCGCCGATTTTCATCGTGGTATTTCCCCCCAAATCATTACCGTATTTGGGCGAAGAGGAGTTTTCTTCAGTGCCCTGACCTGAACCGGACTCTTGCGTATTTTTAGTAAAAGAAGATTGATCGGGCGTTCCGGGCTGATTATTCCCAGAAGGCGAGGTAAGATTCGCCGTCAGCTGCGATGTCACATTACGCACCAGCTCCGGCTGCCTGCTGGATTCTTGCGACGGTGCAGGATCCGTTACTGGCGCTGAAGCTGAAGCTGGTGTTGGTGTTGGTGTTGGTGCAGGATCCGGTGCCATCGTGTAAAGAAAACCATTGCCGCTGCCGGAAGGCGTTGTACTACCATAAGTGGCACCCTTCTGGGTGAAGCTTGCCGTCAAGCCACCCCCGGTGTCGTTGGCAGGAGTGCCCGACCACACCAGCCAGCGGCCATTGGGCGTGGACAGGGCGCTAGCGCCGACGTTGTTGGTGAAGCTTAAGCCCGCCAATTGCAGGGCGTCGCCGGTGGCGGTGGAGGTGAGTCCGGCATTCAGGGTCAGGGCGTTGCCTGCGACCAGATTCAGACGTCCGGCAACGCTAATTGCGCTATTGACGGTGATGTTGTTGCTGGCTTGCAGGGTCACGGTGCTGCCCGCGACCGCCGCGCCGGACAGGGCTGTCGGGCTGAGGGTGGTGTTGCCGAGGGAGTTGTTGACCAGCGTTGCCAGATTGGATGGATCGGCTACCAGCCAGACCGCGCCGACATTGGTGCTCGTGCCGATGTCCCAGTAGTTACTGCGCACCAGGTAATTGCCGTTGCCCAGCGCGGTGACGGCGCCATTGCCCACATAGTCATTGGCCCTTCTGCCGACCAGCGAATTGGCGCTGCTGACCGCGCCGATGGTGCCGCTCGCGCCGTTGCCCCAGGTGGCCGCGCCGACGTCGGTGACCAGGCCGTTGTCCCATACGTGACTATTCACCACGTAGTTGCCGTTGCTCAGCGCGGTGATGCCGTAACTGCCCACGAAGTCATAGGCGGTGCTGCCGACCAGCGAATTGGCGCTGCTGACCGCGCCGCTGATGCCGGTGGCGCCGCTGCCCCAGGTGGCCGCGCCGACGCCGATGTTCCAGCCGGTACTGCCCACCACGTAATTGCCGTTGCTCAGCGCGGTGACGGCGTTGCCCACATACTCATAGGCCGCGCCGCCGACCAGCGAATTGGCGCTGCTGACCGCGCCGCTGACGCCGCTCGCGCCGTTGCCCCAGGTGGCCGCGCCGGCGTCGGTGGCCGTGCCGTTGTCCCAGTTGTCACTATTCACCACGTAGTTGCCGTTGCTCAGCGCGGTGACGGCGTTGCCCACGATGTCATTGGCCGCGCTGCCGACCAGCGAATTGGCGCTGCTGACCGCGCCGCTGACGCCGCCCGTGCCGCTGCCCCAGGTGGCCGCGCCGGCGTTGATGGCCGCGCCGTTGTCCCAGATGCCACTGCCCACCACGTAATTGCCGTTGCTCAGCGCGGTGACGGCGTTGCCCACGTTGTCATTGGCCGTGCTGCCGACCAGCGAATTGCTGCTGCTGACCGCGCCGCTGACGCCGCCCGTGCCGTTGCCCCAGGTGGCCGCGCCCGCATCGGCGGCTGCGCCGTTATCCCAGCTGACACTGCGCACCACGTAGTTGCCGTTGCTCAGCGCGGTGATGCCGTAATTGCCCACGAAGTCACTGGCGGTGCTGCCGACCAGAGAATTGAGGCTGCTGACCGCGCCGCTGACGCCGGTGGTGCCGCTGCCCCAGGTGACTGCGCCGACGTTGATGGCCGTGCCGTTGTCCCAGATGTTACTGCCCACCACGTAATTGCCGTTGCTCAGCGCGGTGATGCCGGAATTGCCCACGAAGTCACTGGCGGCGCTGCCGACCAGCGAATTGGCGCTGCTGACCGCGCCGCTGATGCCGGTGGCGCCGTTGCCCCAGGTGACCGCGCCGGCATAGGCGACTGCGCCGTTAGCCCAGCTGCTACTGCTCACCACGTAGTTGCCGTTGCTCAGCGCGGTAATGCCGTAATTGCCCACGAAGTCACTGGCGGTGCTGCCGACCAGAGAATTGAGGCTGCTGACCGCGCCGCTGACGCCGCTCGTACCGCTGCCCCAGGTGGCCGCGCCGACGTCGGTGGCCGTGCCGTTGTCCCATATGTAACTATTCACCACGTAGTTGCCGTTGCTCAGCGCGGTGACGCCGTTGTTGCCCACCTGATCGGAGGCCCTGCTGCCGACCAGCGAATTGGCGCTGCTGACCGCGCCGCTGATGCCGGTGGTGCCGTTGCCCCAGGTGACCGCGCCGGCGTTGATGACCGCGCCGTTGTCCCAGAAGTTACTGCGCACCACGTAGTTGCCGTTGCTCAGCGCGGTGATGCCGTAATTGCCCACGTTGTCATTGGCCGCGCCGCCGACCAGCGTGGATAGCAGCGCGCCGGTGCCCCCGTTGTAGAGATAAACCGCCCCGGCGGCTGCCCCGCCAAAGGTGTCTTTCGGCGTCGCCACCACGATATTGCCTGTACTGAGGGCCACCTCACCGCCGCTGCCATGCTGCTCATTCGCCGCCGGGTTGGGGTTGGCCAAGTCAAGGTAGAACATTGCCGGGGCGCTGGCATCGATAATCAAATTGGTTGGATCGAGCAGCACGTTACCGTCCGCACCGGCATCGGCCTGCCCGCCGTAGTTAAGCGTTTGCTTGCCGGAGACTTCGATAAAACCTTCGGGGCCGGTCTTGGCGCTGCCGTAGTAGCCGGTGCTGTGGTCGGCCCAGACCACGATCTTGCCTTGACGGCCTTGGGCGCTGAGCGTGGTGGAGGGGTTGACCAGGGTGTGGACGGCATTGGCAATGGTGGGGTTGGTGCCATGGGCGTCGCCGCCGAGCAACAATGTGCCGCCATGGCCTTGCGCTGTGCCATCGGCCTTGACTGTGGCTGCAGCCAGGGTGAGCTGTGGGGCGGTGGCGGTGATCTGACCGCCGTTTTCGCCGTTGGCGCTAACCGTGCCGGACAAAAAGGCTGCGCTGCCGCCGGTAAGCTTAATGGCGCCGCCCTGTCCGGCGGCATTCGCCGTGATTTCGCCGACGGCGGTCTGGATTAATGCGCCGCTGGCGGCCAGGGTGACGCTGCCGCCATCGCCAGCCGCGCCATCGGCATGAATGGCTCCGGCCTGCAGCAGGCTTCGGCCGGTGACTTCAACGGTGCCGCCGTTGGCACCCTCACCCCCAGCCCCTCCCCCTGAGGGGGAGGGGAGTAAAACAGAGGCATCCACGGTACCCATCGAAGGTGAGCGTTGCGGCGCTGCCCGCGCCTAAAGCCACGGTGCCGAGCTGCGCGGTGATGGTTCCCTGGTTGCTGACGGTGTTGCCGAGCAACGCGACAGAACCGCCGTTGGCCGCTGTAATCGTGCCTTTGTTGATTACGCTGCCGGTGCCGGAGCCGGAAAAAGTCCGGGTGTTGCTATTCAGGCTGGCGTCGTTAATATCCAGGGTGGAAGCGACCAGTCCGCCGACATTGACCTGTGCGCCCTGGCCGAACACGATGCCGTTCGGGTTGATCAGGTACACCTGCCCATTCGCGTTCAAATTGCCGAGGATTTGACTGCCGTTGGTGTCGAAGATGCGGTTGACGGCTATCGCGGAAGTATTGGGCTGGACGAAGTTGACAGTTTCAGGCTGTGCAATGTTAAAGCTCTGCCAGTTCAGGGACAGGTTCTGGCTGGCCTGATTGATAGTGGTGGTGCCGCCGGACTGCTCAATGGGATTTGATAATGAACCAGAAACCAGCTGCCCGCCGATGGGTTCGGTGTGGCCGAGCGTAGCGGTCAGCGACAAGGCCGCAGCAAACAGCTTGCGGCTGGAGCCTTTGCTGCGGCCCCGTGCGATTTCGGCGACCGGAATCCAGACTTTATGGACATGGCTCCAGACGAGGCGGTAAATGCGGTTCATTGATGCGTGGCGTTTCATAAGGTTGTTTCCGTTATCTAGTGCTTAATTGCATAAATTCACAATTGTATTTCGCAACTGAGAACCTTTGACCTCGCGTTTACGCCAAACAAAAGGGCTTGCATTGTTGTTGTAGGCTGAAACAAAATCTTTAATGGCTTGTGTTAGCTGCTCTATGCTGCTGA
>CAMAUL010000079.1 GCA_945861405.1 Candidatus Methylobacter oryzae
TGTATTGAGAGGCTAATAGGGAGGAAAAGAGCCTTGATGGGGTGATAAATCAGAACCAAGGGCATTAAAAATCCCAACAAACCATTTTTTTAAATTTTAAACGTAATTAAGCGGGGTGGTTCGCTCTATTAATCCGACAGCCTCCTAGAGCAGATAAAAAACCTTGTTGAGCTAGAAACTTCAGAAAGATTCGGTGTTTAGGTGTGCTTTGCTCATTTTTGCTACCAAGATCTATTACAATTTGACCTTTGGTAAGGTTAGATTCGGCAAGAACTAGACCGAGACATAAAAGAGGCTGGGGATCTGCCCATCTAACATCTGAAAGGTTAATTTCGCAATTTTTTACATTAGGGCCTGATAGATGTCTTTGTAACAAACCTAATGCAGCTAAGCCTTCGTTTTCACGAAATTCCGCTGAAACTTGCCATTTACATATCCCTATCGTTTAGCACGGGTAAATTTAAAGTTTTCAATGTCATAATTTCCTAATCCGAACAAGCCGGAACCAAAAAGGGCAAATAAATCCCCATGGCATTGTTTAGCTCTATGGGCTTTGGCTGTAAAAATATTGTGAGTCTATCTCCCTTTCGACATTCATTGGTATGTGCTGTGTACCAAACGGCAGAAGAGAAGCTCTCAATATATCACCCCCATCTAACGCATTAAGATAGCCGACTTACAGCGTATGCGCCAGTTTTATCGGGCAACAGTTTTCGTTGTCCGGTATATTTTGGTGTTTGATAATGGGATAGTTCGGACAACTGCGAAATCTGTCTCACATTGAAGCATGGGAATGTTGGGCATAAAAAGCATGCCAACCTAACCTACAAGAGATGTTGCAATGGGTGATTAAAAGATTTTATTCACTACGAAGAGCATGAAGAAATAACTTCATGTCCTTCGTGGTGATAATTTTTATAGCCCCCCGCCCCCGCAAAACCCAGCTGCCGCCAAGCTTCGTACAAGACTATAGAGACGGTATTGGACAAATTCAAACTCCTGCTTTCTGACTGCATCGGCAAATATAAACACCGTTCCGAACCCAATTCCGTCAACACCGTTGCAGGCAAACCGCGCGTCTCAGGGCCGAACAAAAAAGCATCCTCGGGCTGAAAACTCACCTCACTGTATATTTGCGTACCTTTGGTGGTCAGCGCAAAAATCCGCCCCGGCTTAATACTATCGACAAAATCAGCCAATGAATCGTGCTCTTTCACCGCCACCCATTCATGGTAATCCAGCCCCGCCCTGCGCAGTTTCTTATCATCCAAATCAAATCCCAATGGCTTGATCAGATGCAACTGCATGCCGGTATTGGCGCAGAGCCGAATGATATTCCCGGTGTTGGCAGGAATTTCCGGCTCAAACAAAACGATGTGAAACACGCTCAGAACTTGTTATCAATATTGACCGGCTTCAGTTTCCAGATCTCGTCGTTGTAATCGGTGATGGTTCTGTCGGTAGAAAACTTACCGCTACCGGCGCAGTTTAAAATACTCATTTTGGTCCAGTTTTCCTGATCCTGATAAGCCGCTTCTACCCGTTTTTGTGCGTCGATAAAGCTGCGAAAATCCGCCGCTGTCATCCAAGGGTCGTGAGGACTTTTTATTGACGCCAAAATATCGTCAAAAAGCCCCGGTTCGAATTGATTAAAATGTCCGCACTCAAGCAGCTTAATGACCCTATGCAAATCTTCATCCTGATTGATGATTGCATCAGGATCATAGTGATGGCTCAATTCTTCAACCTGATCTTCGGTCAAGCCGAACAGGAAGAAATTCTCATCCCCAACCTCTTCGCGAATTTCAATATTAGCGCCGTCCAGCGTGCCGATAGTCAACGCGCCGTTCATCATAAACTTCATATTGCCGGTGCCCGACGCTTCCTTGCCGGCGGTTGAAATTTGCTCGGAAAGATCGGCACCCGGACAGATTTTTTCCATCGCGGAAACCCGATAATTAGGCAGAAAAACCAGCTTTAATTTTGCACCTACTTCAGGATCGGAGTTAATGACGCTTGAGACATTATTGATCAGCTTAATGATTCTCTTCGCCATGTAATAACCCGGTGCCGCTTTGCCGCCGATCAATACGCAACGATCCGTCCAGTTAGCCGTATCGCCGCGCTTAATGCGGTCATACAGATGGATCACATGCAGCACATTCAGCAGCTGCCGTTTATACTCATGAACGCGCTTGACCTGTACATCAAAAATGGCATCCACATTAAAATCGACATCATGCTCAAGCTTTTTGAAATCAATCAGTTTTTGCTTTGCGCCTTGCTTGATTTCACGCCAGCGCTTGCAGAACTTCTTATCTTCAGCGTAAGGTTCAAGCTTCTTTAACAACGACAAATCCGTCAACCAGCCATTGCCTATGGTTGCGGTGATCAGTTCGGCCAGCTCAGGGTTACACGCCGCCAGCCAACGACGCGGAGTAACGCCATTGGTTTTATTATTGAATTTTTCCGGCCAGAATTCATAAAAATCCCGGAACAAGCCTTGCTGCAATAATTTTGAATGCAACGCGGCAACGCCGTTAACCGAATAGCTGCCGACGATAGCCAGATAGGCCATCCTGACGTATTGCTCGCCGCCTTCCTCAATGATCGACATGCGGTTTAACCGGCCTGTATCGCCCGGCCAATGCGCAGACACTTCGGCCAGAAAATGGGCGTTAATATCGAAGATGATTTCCATCAGCCTCGGCAGCAGTTGCTTGAACAGATTGACCGACCAGCGCTCCAGCGCTTCCGGCAACAAGGTATGGTTGGTGTAGGCCATTGTTTTACGGGTAATAGCCCATGCATCATCCCAGACTAAACCATGGACATCCAACAGCAAGCGCATTAACTCTGCAACCGCTATACTCGGATGCGTATCGTTTAACTGAAAAGTATTCTGCGCCGCAAACTCTGAAAAATCGTTACCGTGTCGACCGACCCAGGTGCCCATCACATCCTGCAAACTGGCCGAAGCAAGCAAATATTGCTGGCGCAGACGCAATGCCTTACCGTTTTCGTTGGCGTCATTCGGATACAGCACCATGGTAATATTTTCGGCAGTGTTTTTTGCCGCTACCGATTCTGCATAATCACCGGCATTAAACTCCTGTAAATTAAATTCTTCAGTCGCCGTGGCTTTCCATAAACGCAAAGTATTCACCGTGCCATTTTGGTAGCCTGGAATCGGCGTATCGTAAGGAACCGCGAGAATATCTTGCGTATCTACCCAGCTTGTCCTCTTATTGCCGAATTCATCAATATGCGACTCTGTATGCCCGCCGAATTTAATTCTGACCATGTATTCTGGACGCTCAATTTCCCAGACATTACCGTTACGCAACCAATGATCCGGCTTTTCCACCTGTTCGCCATTAACAATATCCTGCGAAAACATCCCGTATTCATAACGCAAACCGTAGCCGGTCACCGGCAACTGCAAGGTTGCGCAACTATCGATAAAACAGGCGGCCAAACGGCCCAAGCCCCCATTGCCCAAACCGGCATCCGGCTCACTTTCGATCAGCTCTTCAATCTCAAGGCCCAAATCATACATGGCCTGCTCGACCGCCTCGGTAATACCCAGATTCAGCATCGCATTACTTAAGGTGCGACCCATTAAAAATTCCATCGACAGATAGTAGGCTCTCTTGCAATCCGTATCTTTGTAAGTATTGTAAGTTCTTTTCCAGCGTTCTATGAGCCGGTCGCTGATAGCCATCGACAGCGCTTCATAGGCATAATGCGGCGACGTACAGTTTTCATCCCTGCCCAGCCGGTGACTGTAATAACGCTTGAAATCGGCTACAAAGTGCTGCTGATCCATGCCCAATTCCGGAAGTATGGTAATCGTGGATGTTGGCTTACTCGTCTTAAAGCTTCTGTGCGGCATATTTATTCACTGCGAAGTTAATGTTGGGGTGATGGTAACTATTTTTTGTTGATTGGACAAAGATATTCTTTGTTTGATTGCGGTCTGGTTGCAGCTTGGGGGCGTAGCGACTTCCTCCCTACGCTGATCTGGCGTAAGGACGGTTCTTTGAATTTTGGATTATTGTTACTTTGCTAAAGCAACCGGATAATTCGGGTGTTGCGGGTTAATTGCTAACAATTGCTGACGAGGATCGACGATTAAATCCATAGCCTCCATTGGAATCACGCCCAATAGCGGCTCATTACCCATGACAATGGCCTCAGTGACATAACTGCGGTTTTCAAATGTTATTTCAATCGGCGCGATTTTAGGCACTTTGCGTTGATGTCCATCGGCTAAAGTAACCACTTGCTGGCGCACCTCAGTGGTATCGAAACCCAGCTGCACGGCAATCTCCTCGGTGACGCACATAAAAGTCGCCCCTGTATCCACTAACGCATTAACTTCAACCTGTTGACCGCCAAAAAGATTAGTCAGCTTGAGCGCCGCATAAGTTAATCCCATTTTAGTTCTCCGCTGTTAGAATTCTTGTGTTCATTTTAACATACAACAACTAGGGTGTGCTGCGCGCGCCTGCTTTGCTAAACATGCGATGCAATACGGCTTACGTCTATTGCACTATAAGAATTACGTTTTACCGGGTGCCGCTCACCTTACCCGACTAAAGGCGTGGTGCAACCTTTCGGCGGCGCTATCAGGAATTTCCACCGACTCAAACAATACTGCCGGATAGAGATAATCTTCGCCTGAATCATCAATAATTCGCAACATGCCATGCCCATCGACATCGTCGATCACTTCGTAAAGACGTCCGATAGTTAAATCGTCCGCAGAAAAGTCACCGAGTTCAGCATTGTCTATACAAACCACGAATCTCATAACCACCTCTTAACCTTTTCCAACGCCATGAGCTTCATACCAATGAACCTCAGCCTTTGCGAATTCGCCATTGGGCAATTCTACAACAGCGATGCCTTTTTTCTTGCGCCAATTTCCGTAACCATAACGTTCCCGTAATTTGGCCAGCTCTCTAATGCCATGGCCTTCCGCAATCGTTTCAACAGCGGTTATCTCGTTGATGATTTTTATGGTTTTGACATTATTGGATTGTATAGCAATCAGCCGGGGTTTCCAATAAACACGGCATTGAAAAAACAAACAGTTATTTTGATTGCGGCTTACCGAGTTGAAAAAACATTAGGAACGGGTCTGCAAACCCAGTTCCACTTGATAACTCCGGTAGGGTGCGCACTGCGCACCATTTGCGGATTTCAGAATATCAACGGCATCGGAAAGGGGCGCGATGCGCGCCCTACATGGCTAGGAAGTGCCCAACGTAAAATCATAAAACTTTGTATTCTTAGCGATTAATAACTAAACTGATTATTGATCACTCCTGCCTGATCAAAAAAAACATTGCCGACGCATAAAATTAAACTTAAACCTGCTCAGGATGAACAGCCAATGGAACCAATCACAATCGCTGAATTATTGCCCGGCTATGAACCTTATCATGAAGAAAACGTAAACTCGGTTTACAAAGCACAAGTACACACCGACGACCAAGGTGAAATTAGCGCCTTTGTTAAATCAATACCGGATCAAGAGTTGCTCATGGAATGTATCAGCGCATTGATTGGACGGGCTCTTAACTTACCTATCCCAAAGCCGCTGTTGGTCATCGTAAAACCAGACAGTTGTCCGCCCGGCCATGACTTGCGCAAACCGTTATTTGGCTGCGAAGAAATACAGCACCCCAGTGTCAGGCGATTTGTTTGCCCCGATGGGGACATCAATCCTCATTTCCACCAGCTTTTTATTGAGAAAATCAGCGCATGGAAACAGTTAGCCGATGCTGCACTATTTGATGAACAAATCGCCAACTGTGATCGAAATAGCGGTAATTATTTGTTTGACGGCAGAACCTTTCATTTAATCGATCATGGGCTGGCAATGTACATACTATTTAACGAAGCAATAACTACAGACAGTCCCATTCCCGATAACTCATTTTTGCAAATATTGACACAGCAGGATGAAATGTCCAGAAAACGGAGTCAAAAACAGATTAAAACCCTTTTAACTCAATTAGGCTGCATTAATATTAACCAAGCCTATGACTGTAGCTTATTTGAGAAATACGCCGATACCCCTGAATTGGGGCAAAAGATGATTGAAATTTATCGAAAAAGAATAGAATATATAACTGACATTGTTTTCACCCAACTGGGCTTCAAACAGGAAAATAACAATGAATACGGCGCTTGGTAACTTCATTAAACAATCCCCCACCTATACAGGTGAATGGATGCCTATTTTTTTTGAACCCATCCCTTTATCGGGTGAGCGCGTGACTATTTGCATTGCTGCCACTGGACATGACAATAATCATAAAGTTGCTCAGACGATTAGCGCCACGCAAATGAAATGCTTATACGGCTCCTCTTGGCAAAACATCAACGGTATAATTACTTGGATACTAGATTCAATCAGGCTGCATCTACTTAATACTGGCTCACTGACAAACTGGAACCCTGGTACAGTCGGTGTTTACACAGGCAAAATAACCTCCTCTCGCTCCAGTAATATTGAGGGAATTGTTAATCAGGGTATTCGCATGGTGGCAAGCTTAGCAACCATCATTGATAGCGACGACGCCGAGGAACCCGTCGTGCAAGAAAAGTTTTACAGTGCCGTACGTAATGCGCTACTGGACATTAATTCGAACTACAAGGACTGTGTCAATAAAAAAATAATGCTCAACGACACTCGTGAGCGTTACTACGGCTTTGCTTCAAAAAACTATATAGCCAATTATTCAGCCATCGCTAGTTATGGCTCTTCGCTTAATACGGCGTTGGTTAGAATCATGGATCTGGAAGATTTAGCACTAGATAATTTTTATAATTGCGAAGCTCTGAATATGATTGTCTCTCCTCCAATCGGATTTATCGATAATGCGCTCATTAATGATCACGTCAAACGAGCTCAAGCCGACTTGATGCAGCAAGCAAAATCTGAAGCATTAAAAAGGAAGATTTGCTGCGAAATCATAGAGACCCCTCAAAAAGTGGCTGAATACCTACATAAAAAAGCAGCTTAATTAAAGTAATGTAAGGCGCGATAGCGGCGTATTGCACCTTACATGCTATTTTCTTCCACACAGCCTTTTCCACGAACAATAATCTTTTAGCGCAAAGCATTTTCCCAACGGCTTACCACTGCGGCGGCGATGCTGTTGCCGAAAACGTTGGTTGCGCTACGCCCCATATCCAGAACCTGATCGACGGCCAGCAATAACAGTAACCCGGCCTCGGGAATATGGAACATCGACAGCGTGGCAGCAATGACGATCAGCGATGCCCTGGGCACACCGGCCACGCCTTTGCTGGTGAATAGCAGCGTCAGCAGCATGATCAGCTGGTCGCCCAGCGCCATGTCGATGCCGTAGGCCTGGGCGATGAACAGCACCGCAAAGGTCATGTACATCATGCTGCCGTCAAGATTGAACGAATATCCCAGAGGCAGCACCAAGCCGCAGACTTTCTCGTCGCAACCGAAGCGTTCGAGTTGCTGCAACAGTTTCGGGTAAGCGCTCTCGCTGCTGGCGGTGCCGAAAGCCAGCAACATCGGTTCGCGGATGTGGCGGACCAGGGACAGGATTTTGCGCCCTAAAATCAAAAAGCCGACGCAAGCCAGCGCACAGCACAGCAACAACAAGCCTAAATAAAACTCGCCGATAAATTGGCCGTAAGACAGCAGCACGCCGATGCCGTTCTGTGCGATGACCGAGGCCACCGCCGAAAACACTGCAACCGGCGCGGTGTGCATCACGTAGCCGGTGACTTTCAGCATGATGTGCGTTAATGAGTCGAGCAATTTGACGGTCGGATGAGCGAGTTCGCCCAGCGAGGCGCAGGCCACGCCGAAGAACATCGAGAACACCACGATTTGCAAAATCTCGTTGGCCGCCATGGCTTCGATGATGCTTTTTGGGAACATGTGCGCGACAAAATTGCTCAGTGTCGGCGCAGTCTCCGGCAAGCCGGTTTTTGCCCCGACCTCAGGGAGCGCCATGTGCAGGAAACTGCCCGGTTCAAAGCCATTCACCAGCAGCATGCCCAGCAGCAGGCTGAAAATCGATGCCGAAAAAAACCACAGCATCGCCTTGATGCCGACCCGCCCGACGGTGTGGATGTCGCCCATTTTGGCCATGCCCACCACCAGCGTGGAAAAAACCAGCGGCGCGATTATCATCTTGACCAGCCGCAGGAAAATATCGGTCAGCGCGGCAAAAATGCCGGTGATTTGCTTTATGACCTCAGTCCCGCCCAACGTTAGGTTAAGCAGTTCGCCAGCGATGATGCCAAGCACCAGCGCTATTGCGACATAGAGTGTCTGGCGGTTGGGTTGCGGGGTATGAGTCGTCATAAGCAAAGTGCCTTGTTAAAATTATTGGTAACTATTCAGAACGTAGGTCGGGTTAGCTCGATAGAGCTTAACCCGACAATTCGAAGCCAACATGTCGGGTTACGGCTAACGCCTAACCCGACCTACAGTGCTTTTCGTGGATCAAATAATTTTTCTAGGTTGAAGGGCTGAATTGCCAAAACAGGCTTTCAGAAAACAAAACGGTTCCTCGTCTTTAAGCCTCTTTTTGCAAACAACTCCTGCACCCGGAGTAGGTGCGTTTTCAGTTTTTCATGCTGCGCACGGCGTATGGTCTTGTCCTTAAGCTTTATATCATTCCAGAGGGCATTGGCCGCTGAAGTCAGCTCGGAAAAATCAGCGAACAGCCAAGTTAAATCGTGATCCGCCAAATAGCCCCGGTTCTCTTCAAGAATGCTGTCATAGTCACGCTTGTCCCGGTCATAATCCGGGAGCCATTCCTTATCTTTAAATGTGCCAAAGCCCTGATAATCGTCATGAGCCCTGTATTTGACGAAACCAAGAAACAGCCGCTCGGTATGAGCCGAGAAATCAGCCCCGTACTTCAGCAAAAACTCATTCAAATTATCATCGCTCAGCTTTCCGGCATGGGCGCTGCTTGCTGCAAGCAGCATTAAAACCATAACAAACCATCGGGCTATAACTTTCATAATCATCCTCAATTGGAATTATTTTTCCAGATACGTATAAGAGGTCAGCCCGGCAATCAGCTCCCGCTCGTAGTCCTGCCGCTGCTGCTCGCTAAGATCGCTGTTAGCCAGCTTCTCCCGGTAGGCGATTTTCAAATCTTCGCTGTTGATGTGCACATAATCGAGCAAATCATCGACATGTTCGCCTTCGTGCAGATCGTAAAAATGGTAGCCCTGGTCGTCGAGTTCGATGTTGATGGAATGGGTATCGCCAAACAGGTTGTGCATATCGCCCAATATTTCCTGGTATGCGCCCAGCATGAAAAAACCGATCAGGTACGGCTGTTTGCTGTCGATTTCATGCACCGGCAGGGTTTTTTCAATATTCTGCCCGTCGATATATTGGTCGATACGACCATCGGAATCGCAGGTCAAGTCCTGGATAACGGCGCGGCGTGTCGGTTGTTCATCCAGCCGGTGGATCGGCATGATCGGGAAGATTTGATCGATACCCCAGATGTCGGGCATGGACTGGAACAGCGAGAAATTGCAGAACACCTTGTCGGCCAGTTTCTCGTTCAGTTCCTTCAATATCGCGGCTTCGCTTTGATTATTGGGATTCAGCTTATTCTGAAGCTGCCTGCACAGCAGCGCATAGTTGTTCTCCGCCTCGGCCAGCCCGGTTATGCTCAGTTTATCCTGGGTAAATTGGGTTCTGGCTTCGGCTAAATCGAATTGCGCATCATGATAATGCTCGACCAGGTTGTGCGGTTCCGGCAGGGCTTGCAGTTCGGCGTGGTTGGTGTAGACGGATTCAATATCGGTCACGTTGGTGATCAACACCGCATGATGGGCGGTCAGTGCGCGGCCTGATTCGGTAATGATGTCGGGCTGCGGCACCTGTTTTTCCGCACAAATATCGGCAAAACTGCGGACGATATTCTGGGCGTATTCATCCAGGCTGTAATTGATTGACGATTCGCGCCGCGAATGGCTGCCGTCGTAATCCACGCCCAGCCCGCCGCCTGCATCGACGATCTTGATCTCGGCACCCAAGCGATGCAGTTCAACGTAAAACTGCCCGGCTTCTTTCAGCGCTATTTTGATGTCGTGAATGTTGGCGATTTGCGAACCCATGTGAAAGTGCATCAGTTTCAAGGTGTCCAGCAGACCGGCTTGCTTAAGGCGCTCGACCAACTGTAATACCTCGTGGGCATGAAAGCCGAATTTGGATTTTTCGCCGCCGCTGTTTTGCCATTTTCCGGCGCTGATGCTGGACAGCCTGATCCTTACGCCCAGCTGCGGCTTAACATTCAGGCGCGCCGCTTCCTCGATAATCAATTCCAGTTCCAGGGGCTTTTCAATGACCAGATAAAGATTCAGCCCCATTTTCAGGCCGATCAGCGCCAAACGGATATAAGCCCGGTCTTTGTAGCCGTTACAGACCACCACGCCTTTATTGGACAGCGCCATAATCGCCAACAATTCCGGCTTGCTGCCCGCTTCGAGGCCGATGTTGTCGGCCGCCAAAATGCCTTCAACCACCTTGCGTTGCTGATTGACTTTGATCGGATAAACCGGCGTGTAGCTGCCGTGATAATCGTTATTGACGCAGGCTTTTTGGAAAGCGCAGGACAGCTGGGTAACGCGGTCTTTTAAAATATCGGTAAAACGCACCAGCACCGGCAAGGATAGTTTTTTGTCGTTCAGCGATTGGGCGATTTCGTACAAATCCAGAATCACGTCCTTATCGGAACTGGGCTTTACGCTGACATGCCCGTCGGCGTTGATCGAAAAATAACCTTGCCCCCAGTTGTCTATCGCGTAGGTTTGTGCGGATTGGCGGGTCGTCCAGGTTTTGCTTTGACTTAAATTCAATTTTATTAACTCCGTTGTGCCGTGTGTTGCCAAATTCTAATATAATGATTAAATCTTTATGCGTTTATTTTTCCAGGAATCCACACTATGAACCCATCTGAATGGTTTACCGAGCAACACGCAGAGGCCGGCTCGGCCTTTTCGTTAAAAATTAAAAAGAAGTTGCACGAGGAGCAGTCCGAGTTTCAACACCTTGAAATCTATGAAACCGAAACTTTCGGTAAGTTGATGGTGATTGACGGCTGCACGATGGTATCGACCCGCGACAACTTTTTTTACCATGAAATGATGAGTCATCCGGCTTTGTTCACCCACCCCGATCCAAAAAGGGTATGGATTATCGGCGGCGGCGACTGCGGCACCTTAAGAGAGGTGTTAAAACATCAATCGGTGGAACACGCGGTACAGATTGATATTGATGAGCGGGTAACGCGCTTGGCGGAAATTTATTTTCCCGAGTTATGCGAATCCAATAATGACCCTAGGGCCGAATTAAAATTTATCGACGGCATCAAATGGGTAAAAGACGCCGAGCCGAATTCGGTGGATATTATTATCGTTGACAGCACCGACCCGGTTGGCCCGGCGTTAGGTTTATTCAGCGAAGAGTTTTACCATGATTGCTTTAACTGCCTGTCGGAAAACGGCATGGTCATACAGCAAAGCGAGTCGGCGCTGTACCACATGAAACTGATCGGCGAAATGCGCGATGCGATGAGTGCGACCGGCTTTCAACATTTGCAGACTTTGTTCTTTCCGCAATGTTTGTATCCGTCCGGCTGGTGGAGCGCAACGATTGCGAGCAAAGGCGACCTGAATAAGTTCAGAGAACTGGATTGCGCGAACAAGCAGTTCGACACAACTTACTACAATGCCGATATACACAAAGCAGCTTTGGCGCAGCCTGAGTTTTTTAAGAAAGCGTTTAATTTATAAAAATACATTTTGAATGGAACGCGGATGCCAAAAGTAGGCGCCTCTAGGCGACGCAGATTAGACGGATTTACGCGGATTTAGATTTAATATAACGCAAACTCGTCATGCTCGCCGGGAGCGAGTATCCAGTGCCATGGATGGTAAGCTTAAAGCCATCCATGGCGGAATGACGTTCTTACCAAAGTGTAGCCATAAAATATGACAAAGTAGAATTAATGACTTATCAGTGCTTATCCGCCTAATCCGTGTCATCCGTGTTCTATTTTTTTAACTAACCTTTTACTAATGCGAGACTGCCATAATGTTTGATCCTAAATCCCTTGATGATATTGCCAACCGTTTGGCTGGCGCGATACCTCCCGGCTTGAGCAGCCTGAAAGACGACCTTGAAAAAAGCTTCCATGCCATTTTGCAGGGCGCGTTAGGCAAGCTGGACTTGGTGACCCGCGAAGAGTTCGAAGTGCAAAAACTGGTGCTGGCAAAAACCCGCTCAAAGCTCGAAGACCTTGAAAAACGCGTCGCCGAGATGGAACAGCAAGTGCTCAGCAAAGAAGAAATGTAAACGGCCATGTCCTCCTTAGCGGTTATCTACAGTCGCGGCCGCTCCGGTATAGAAGCGCCGTTGGTCACCGTTGAGGTTCACATTTCCAACGGCCTGCCTGCGCTAAACATCGTCGGCTTGCCGGAAACGGCGGTCAAGGAAAGCAAGGATCGGGTGCGCGGCGCGATATTAAACTCCAAGTTTGAGTTTCCGATGCAGCGCATCACCGTCAACTTGGCTCCCGCCGATCTGCCCAAGGAAGGGGGACGTTTTGACTTAGCTATCGCGTTGGGCATTCTGGCCGCATCCGGGCAGATCCCGATTGCTCATCTCCATCACTACGAATGTGTCGGCGAGTTGTCGCTGGGCGGTGAGCTGCGGGCCATCAACGGCGTGTTGCCGATAGCGATACAGGCCCGAAACAACCACCGGAAACTGATACTGCCCAAGGAAAACACCGCCGAAGCCGCGCTGGTCGAGGATATTGAAATCATCCCGGCCCTGCATTTGCTGGAAGTCTGCGCCCATCTGACCGGGCAGCATTTGATACAGATCGAATTTCAGCAGGAAGAGCAGGCCGTAAAGACAGCCGATATAGACTTTGCCGATGTGCATGGCCAATATCACGTCAAAAGAGCTTTCGAGATTGCCGCAGCCGGTGCGCATAACTTAATCATGCTAGGCCCGCCCGGCACCGGCAAATCGATGATTGCCTCGCGCTTGCCGACCATCCTGCCGCAGTTGACCGAGCAGCAGGCGCAGGAAACCGCCGCGATAGCATCAATCAGCGACCAGGGCCTGGATGTCGCCAACTGGCTTAAGCCACCGTACCGTGCACCCCATCATACCGCCTCAGCCGCGGCGTTGGTAGGCGGCGGAAGCAATCCAAGGCCCGGTGAAATTTCGCTGGCACATAACGGCACTTTATTTTTAGACGAACTGCCGGAATTTGACCGTAAGGTTCTGGAGGTGTTAAGGGAACCGCTGGAAACCGGCCATATCACTATTTCCCGCGCTGCCCGGCAAGTCGATTTCCCCGCCCGCTTCCAACTGATCGCGGCGATGAACCCTTGCCCTTGCGGCTTTCTGGGCGACGCCTCGGGGCGCTGTCATTGCACCTCCGAGCAAGTCATGCGCTATCGGGCCAGAGTCTCAGGCCCGTTGCTGGACCGTATCGACATGCATCTGGAAGTACCCAGAATTTCGCACGAGGTGTTGCGCAAAGGCTCCCCGGATGGCGAAGAAAGCAGCGAGACAATCAGGGCGCGTGTGGTTGCGGCCCGCAACTTGGCTGTTGCGCGTAGCGGCAAAGCCAATTCGGCATTGACGGCCAAAGAAGTTAAAATATTATGTATACTGTCCGAACAAAGCCATCAGATTTTAGAGCAGGCGATGGACAAATTCGGCCTGTCGCATCGGGCTTATCATCGGATATTGAAATTGGCGCGCACCATTGCCGATCTTGCCGGGTCGGAAAATATAGAAACCGTGCATTTAAGCGAGGCGATTAGTTATCGTAAGCTGGATCGTAAAATTTAATGCGCTGTTTAATAAGGAACATGCATATGCCGCTAAGAACGATGGTTCAAAGCCAGCTTTGAACTCCGGTATCCACGCTTTCTGGAGTCCAAAGCTAGCTTTGGACAGTTCAAAATCGGCTTTTCGATTTAATTAAGGTGCGAGTAGTTGCCATAAAACTTGCTCAAGTTGTTTCATGTACGTTCCTAAATTAAATTCAATGAGGTGTAATATGTCCGATCAATGCGTATTTTGTGGTCATAAGCACCTTATTAGCAAAACCACACGCTATATCTACCAAAAAGACGAGCAGATGCTGGTTGTCGAACATGTGCCTTGCCTTGAATGTACGTTTTGCGGTGAGCAATATTTCGATGCTTTGGTATTAGAGAAAATCGAAAACGCTTACCAAGCAATCACTGACCAGCAAAGGCAGCCTCAACGCGTTATGCAGGTTGCGGTAGAGGATTTCGCGGCGTTGTCTATATAAAGGGCGCGCTTCAAGTGGGGCTGAGCTTGCAACCTTGTAGGCCGGAATAAGGCCACCCAAGCGCGTAGCGCGAGGTGGCGTTTCCGGCAAGCACCATAGAACTCGCCGGAAACACCGGTTCTCGCTGTCGCTCGAACCGGCTTATTTCGGCCTACAGGGCTTTAAAAATCCGTTTAAATCCGTCCCAATCCGTGTCATCCGTGTTCCATTATTAAATAACCCCATCAATGTCCAAACTAAACCCCCAACAACAAGCCGCTGTTAAAGCGATAGATCATCCCTTATTGGTGCTGGCCGGAGCGGGCAGCGGCAAAACGCGGGTGATTACCGAAAAAATCGCCTATCTGGTCAAGCAAGGCCTGCCTGCGCGGCATATTGCGGCGGTGACCTTCACCAACAAAGCCGCGCGAGAAATGAAAAGCCGGGTGTCAAAACTGCTGGATGACAAGCAGCAGCGCGGCCTGCGCGTCTCGACCTTTCATTCGTTGGGCCTGGACATATTGCGGGCGGAATCCAAGACGCTGGGCTATAAAGCCGGTCTTACCTTGTTTGACGAGCAGGACAAGCACACGTTGCTGCGCAATTTGGTCAGCCACGGCGCAAAAGATTGCGACATCGACAACATCGATAGCTATTCCCGGCAAATCGGCCAGTGGAAAAACGCTTTTGTCACACCGGAACAGTCTTTGACCCTAGCGTCGGCGAACGAATACCCGGCAGCGCGTCTTTATGCGGACTACACCCGCAGTTTAAAAGCCTACAACGCGGTCGATTTCGACGACCTGATTTTGATGCCGGTGCTGCTGTTTCAGCAACATCCGGCCATTTTGGAAAAGTGGCAAAACAAGATCCGCTACTTGCTGGTCGATGAATACCAGGACACCAATATCACCCAATACCAGCTGGTGCGCCTGATCGCCGGCAACTTGGGCCGGTTTACCGTGGTCGGCGATGACGACCAGTCCATTTATGCGTGGCGCGGCGCGCAGCCGGAAACTCTGGCGCAATGGCAAAAAGACTACGCCCGCCTGCAAGTCATCAAGCTGGAGCAGAATTACCGCTCCACCGGGCGTATTTTAAAAGTCGCCAACCAACTGATTGCCAACAATCCCCATGCCTTCGAAAAACGCCTGTGGAGCGAGCTGGGTTACGGCGACCCGCTGCGGGTTTTAAGCCATAAAGACGAGCAGATCGAAGCCCAGCAGATCGTGTCCGAGATCATCCATCATAAATTCAAAACCGGCAGCAATTACCAGGATTATGCGATTTTGTATCGCGGCAACCACCAGTCCCGCTTGTTTGAAAAAGGCCTTCGGGAAAACAACATCCCGTATTTCATCAGCGGCAGCACCTCGTTTTTCGCCTATTCGGAAATCAAGGACATCCTCGGCTACCTGCGCCTGTTCGTTAACCAGGATGACGATGCGGCGTTTTTGCGCGTGATTAACACGCCTAAACGCGAAATCGGCCCGAACACCTTGGAAAAGCTCGGCGCCTATGCCAATGAACGCCATACCAGCCTGTTTGCGGCCAGCACCGAGTTCGGCTTGAGCCAACGGCTGTCCGAAAAAGCCATGCACCGGCTCGGAAAATTCCGCGAGTGGGTTATCGATACCGCCGACCGTATCGAACGGGGCGATACCTTTGCGATCATCGAACAGTTCATCGACCAAATCGGCTATCCGCAGTATTTACAGGAAGAAAGCAAAACCAAGGACTCCGCCGACCGCAAACTGAAAAATGTTTACGAACTGATCGAATGGCTAAAACGCATAGCCGACAAGGAAACCAGCGGACAAATGCCGCTGGCGGAAATCGTCGCTAAAATCATGCTGATGGACATATTGGAACGCGGCCAGGAGGACGAGGCCAGCGACCAGGTCAGCCTGATGACCTTGCACGCCGCCAAAGGTTTGGAATTTCCGCATGTATTTTTGATCGGCATCGAAGAAAACATCCTGCCGCATCAAAACAGCATCGAAACCGACAACATAGAAGAAGAACGCCGTCTGGCCTACGTCGGCATCACCCGCGCCCAGCGCACCTGCACCTTCAGCTACTGCACGCATCGCAAACGTTACGGCGAAATCGCCGAATGCGAACCCAGCCGGTTTTTAAGCGAATTGCCCGAAG
>CAMAUL010000080.1 GCA_945861405.1 Candidatus Methylobacter oryzae
TCGCTAACGCGACAGTGAATTGAATCGGGTTCTCGCACTCGAAGGCGAGTTACTTTCTTTTGCTTCGCCAAAAGAAAGTAACCAAAGAAAAGGCGACCCGGTTGCCGCTTGTGTCCTGCGCTCCTCGCTTTTATCGAGGGTCAGCAAAACGGGCTCCCGCCCCGCTGCTGACGCGCGGCATCCCTGCCGCGCCCCTAACGGGCTGTTCTCGATAAAAGCTCCGGTGCTCGGCGCGGCAAACGGGAGAAATACCAGCCGTGCGTAACATCTGTGAACTAAAAAAATCGCCTAACTTAACGGCATTGTCTCCGATGGAGAAGGGATAGCATGTGAACTTATTGGGATTGGTATTACTTTATGGGAATATAAGCAGGTGCGGATCAGATTTTTGTTATAACAGTCTTAGCCGGGGCTGCAAGCATGCCGAAACCTGTAGTCAGCAATTGTATGAGTTCGGATTGACGATGCGTTTGGGTTTTCTCCAGCACCTGCTTTAGCTGGGTTTTTACCGTGTTGTTGCTGATGCCTCGTGTTTGGGCATAATCGCTAACCGTTTGTCCTCGCAGCAAAGCGGTCGCAAGTTTGGCTTCGGCCGGGGAAAGGCCGTAGCATTGAGTCAACAGGCTATCGTCTAAATTAAGCGGCAGATCAGGATCGCAAAGAAATAACGCAACTGTCGGCACCGAGCCGATAAAAGGTAACGGTTGGTTTTGTAGCGATACCACTATTGCCGATAAAGGACGACTTGAGCTGCCTCGGTGCAAGTTCATCGCATTGCCGTGCCCCAGCTCTATGGCATTGCTGATTAACTGACGCAAGGCACGGGTTTCATTGGCACTATCCGCTTGGCAGCGACCGGCGGTATTGAGACGAAAGCCGTCTGAACAGCGGATTAAAGATTCCGCCATGCGATTGACAAATACGGCTTGGCCGCATTTATCGAACAAGACCAACCCGACCGGCAAGCGGTTCAACAGCTCAGTGCCTGTGTTCAGTACGCTTTTAACTTCGGAAAATTTTTTGTGGATCATGCAAGAGCGGCGTAAATGCGGCACCAAACGGGCGAACAGCGCTGTTTCGTCGGCAGAAAAGGGTTGTTGTTGGGATCTGAAAATCGACAGACGCACCGTCAGCGTATCCTGTTTGAGAAGATGACCGATCATGGCATGAAAATAATCCTGCGGTTTAAGCCAATCGTTATACCATTCAGTCTTGACAAATTCCTGCACGGGAAACAAGCGATCAGATGTTATAAGTTCGCCTTCAGGTAAATTTTTGGAGTTTTCAAGCCAGACATTGACCTTGGAATAATAACGCTCGTAAGACACGACGGTTTCAGGGTCGGTGCGGACGGTTTGAATAAAGGAAGATTCATCGCTACGGCAAGTGGAGTTGAGACTGGCAAAATCCACCAGATGAAGCGCTGTACCCCTGCTTTTGAAGGTATCTGACAACTGCTCCAAAAAAATTGACCATAACTCCGGCATGACGGCAGCATCGTAAATTGCCTCAATTAAACTATCATATTGGCTTTTGTTCATAAGGCGGATTCAACTCCGAAGTGCAATCTCAATAAGATGGGGGTAACGGTTAGGTTTTTTTAAACAGCGCCCGAGTCGGCGCCTGCATAATCAGTTGCGGAATCGCCGATAACGGCAAAATGCCATCGACGGCACCCAGTTTGACCGCTTCTTTGGGCATGCCGTAGACCACGCAGCTGGCTTCGTCTTGGGCGATGGTCAGGGCTCCGGCATCGTGCATTTCCTTCATGCCGTGTGCGCCGTCATCGCCCATGCCGGTCAGGATGATGCCGACCGCGTTGGCCCCGGCGGACTGTGCGCTGGAGCGGAACAGTACGTCTACCGAGGGGCGGTGCCTGCTGACCAGCGGGCCGTCCTTGACCTCAACCTGATACTGTGCGCCGCTACGTTGCAGCAACATGTGCTTGCCGCCGGGGGCGATTAAAACGACACCGGGCAAGGCACGATCTTTATTGGCGGCTTCTTTTACCGTCACTTGGCAAATGCCGTCCAGCCGCTTGGCAAAAGCGGCGGTGAAATGTTCAGGCATGTGTTGCACCACGACTATCGGCGGGGCAGTGCGCGGCAACTGGGTGAACAGGTATTCCAGTGCTTGGGTGCCGCCGGTTGAGGTGCCGATCACGATTACCCGATCAGTCGTTTGTACCATTGGCTTAGGGGTGCTGGCGCCGAACAGGCTGTTTGGATTGGTCGCGATCGGGCTGGGTGTGGCAGATTTGATTATTCGAGGTCTGGATTGGGCAGCAGCCTTGATCACATCGATAATGGTGGCTTTGGATTCCTGCAGGAAGTTGCGCAAGTTGACCTTCGGCTTGGTGATAATATCGACCGCTCCGGCGCTCATCGCCTGCATAGTCACTTCCGCACCTTTTTCCGTTAAGGTAGAACAAATGACCACGGGGGTAGGGTGCTCACTCATCAGTTTTTTAAGGAAAGTCACGCCGTCCATGCGCGGCATTTCAATGTCCAACACGATGACATCAGGCCATTCGGATTCCATTTTTTTCATCGCAAAAATAGGATCGGGCGCTGCGCCGATTACTTTTATGCCCGATACGCCGTCCAATAAACCGGTTAGTACCTGCCGCACTACGGCGGAATCATCGACTATCAATACTTTAATCATTAGCTTTGCCTATCGGAACGGACGGGGGAGTTCTCACCTGTACACCTCGCGGCGGTTGCCGATCTTCACCACTAGGACGCACAAAGCGCCATCCTGTATCTCACAGATTATTCGATGGTCGCCCACTCGGTAACACCACAGCCCACCAAGGGGGCCAGTCAGGGCTTTGCCTGTGCTGCGCGGGTCGTCGAGAGTGGTCAAGCGCTGCCTCAAGAATGTCGTAATACGCCTAACCTCAATCTTGTCGAGCTTCGACAATTGTTTGGTTGCCGTTTCAGTCAAATCAATCCGCCAAGCCAAGACGATGCTCCACTTCATCCAATGAATAAACCTGTTCTTGACCTTTCCGAACACGCTCTAACACATCGACAGCCAAGTAATAATCTTCCATATCCTCAAGTCCTCGCTCAATGATCTCGCGTAAGTAAAAAGCCTTTGTGCGGCCTGTTTGGGCTGCAAGATAATCAAGGCGGTGCTCAACATCAGGCGCAAGTCGAATCGAAGTAGCCATGTGCAATCTCCTTTATAAAGTCATTACAAATTTGCCGGGAGCAAATTTGCATTTACCCGAAGGGTGCCGGGCATGGAAGTCCGGCATGAAATAGTCGTATTCAATGTATCACAAACCCTCTTTTATTGCGCTTGTTGTAGTTGCACATTTTCAAATCTCCGTTGGAAGCGGTGGAAAGCAATACATTATCACCGACTCGCTTTACTCTTTAAAATTGTGCAACTACCAGAAATCAGCCTGATCCGAGGGCTTCGGAGTATGTGCGGCGGTGTTCTTTTTCAGGAAACGTTGTTCCTGTTGAATGACAGCCTGTTCTTCGGCGTGTTCGATACTTTTAACATAGACGGAAAAATCGCTCGCCAGAAAAAAGATATTGCGTCCTATGTGGCCGCCCAGACCGGAGGCCACTAAGGGGATATGTTCTGTTCTCAAAAAAGTTTGAATAAATTCGCAATTGACCGAGCCTATGGATTGTCCGCCGCGTGATTCATTGCCCAGTTTCAGCACATCGCCACCGCCAAAGGCTTTGGCTTTTAAATGAATGCGTTGCGCGCCTTGTCTTAGCATCTGATTGATCAGTAACTCCATTGCATGGATGCCGTAGCGCCCACCCTCCGAACCTAATAAGGCCGCATTGTGAGCTGAATGTTGCTGAGCCAGTAAAAAATGATTCATGCCGATCACGCGGTTAACCGGATCGTACAAACAGGCCGAGACGCAGGAACCCAGTAAGGTGGAGATAATTTCGTCTTTTTTGGTGACGTAACTTTCGCCGGGGTCGATGATGACACGCGGCAGTCCTTTGTAATGCCCTACTTGCATGGCTTTTGGTAAATGGAAGGCGTGACCATGGATAATTCGGTTTTAATGCTGTGCAAGGTTTCAGAATGGCTGATAAAAAAATAGCCGCCCGGTTTTAACGCCGAAATGACGCGCTGCACTATATCCTGTTTGGTTTCGGTGTCAAAATAGATCAACACATTGCGCAAAAAAATAACATCGAATTGCCCGAGGCTTTTGGGCAGCGTAGTTTTGAGGTTGATCTGGCCGAAACTGACGCGGTTTCTTATTTTTTCATCGACGCGGAAATAGCCATCCTGAGAGCGTACGCCTTTCAGGCAATATTTGTCCAGGTAGCGCTTGTCCATATTATCCAGCCTGTCCATCAAATAAGCGCCTCTTCGTGCGGTTTCCAGCACCTCGGTATTGACATCTGAGCCGAAAATCTCCCATTTCCGCATGCCCAGACCCTCGGCCAAGGTCATGCCGATCGAGTAACTTTCTTCGCCGGTGGAGCTGGCAGCGCTCCATAGACGGAAATTATCGCCCCGCCAGGGTTTGATAATCTGTTCCTGAAGGAAATCAAAATGCTTGGGTTCACGAAAAAAATACGTTTCATTTGTGGTCAAAATATTAACCATCAATTGAAATTCGTGGGGGTGCTGTCCTGAATTGAGCAGTTGGTAGTATTGCCCGTAAGTCTCTAAACCGTAGTGCAATAGACGCTTAGCTAACCGGCTGGCCACCATTATTTTTTTTTCCGGTGCCAATGCGATTCCGGCGTGATCGTAAATTGTGCGCCTGAAATGAGCGAACTCTTCGGTGCTGATAGGTTCAAGACTGATAACAAACTCCCTGCGTTGCAATAAAATCTCTTAAGTAATAGATATTAGGCTACATTCTTTACACAAGCATTACACGTTTTAAATGGGAATGCTTTTGACTCAGGTCTGTTCAAGACAAATTACAAGCTGTAATTCTGTCATGAAATTGAAATAGCATTAAGTATAGTTACGTACTAAACTACAATTCTTTACAAAAACATGGGGATTTTAATGCTGCACGTCCAAAGTAACAGCGACAGGAAGTTTTTGTACGGTTCCCTGCCTGCATTGCCGGTTATTTTGGGTGGGATCATCGTCATCTGGCAAGGCGGTGCTACTTTATATAACGTGTTGTTCAGTGCGCTGCTGGTGTTTTGCGGGATCGGAAGCGGTTTATTTTTGTGGCATCGCCATGTTAATGACTTGGCGCAATCCGATTCCCGCTGGGCTCAGGACGAAAGCAGCAAGATAGACGCGGTTTCTACCTATACCTCCGAGTTGGAGCGGTTGCTGCTGACCATAAGCCCTATACTTTCCCAACACGTCATGGTTTCGCGGGAGCATACCGAGCAGGAAATTACTTCGCTATCAAGTCGTTTTGCCGACATGGTTAACGAACTCCAGCAAATCGTCGACAGTACCGATAATACCTTGGGTGGGCAGCATTACCATCTGGACAGCGTAATCGATACCAGCCGAGATTTGCTGCTACCGGTTCTGGACTTGCTCCGACAGACTCATCAGGCAGAACACAAGGTCGTTGATGACGCAATCTTGTCCCAAGCCGAAGCCAATATCAACCAGACCTTATCTCTTTTGAGTCTGGCTTTAACCCATTATCGCGACGATGTCGCCGCGCTTAGAAACAACGCCGAGCAAATTCGCGGCGAGATCAATAATGTGCTGGTGGCCCTGCAATTCCAGGATCGTGTCAGCCAGATATTAACCCAAGTCGAAAACAACTTGCTGAATCTGCAAAAAACCATAGAAAAAATACAACAGCAAGGCAGTAAACGTGATGGCAATATGCTCCAAGTCGATGAAGCCGTAGAGCACATAGAAGAAAATTACAAGTCGGTCTGCTCAAGGCCGGATCGTGGGCCGGACGGCTCGGACGACTTAACCTTTTTTTAATTTAACAGTAGGCCTTAAGTTATGGCGAAAACAATTTTGATCGTGGACGACTCCGCTTCTATGCGACAGGTGGTCGGCATTGCCTTAAAAGGCGCAGGTTATGAAGTGATCGAAGCCTGCGATGGCAAAGACGCGTTAAGCAAGCTGACCGGCGTTAAAATCCATTTGATCGTTAGTGACATTAATATGCCGGTTATGGACGGCATTACCTTTGTTAAAGAGGTTAAGCAACTCGACAATTACAAGTTTACCCCGATCATTATGCTGACCACCGAAATGGAGGAGGATAAAAAACGGGCGGCCAAAGAGGCCGGGGCTAAGGCCTGGGTGACCAAACCGTTTCAGCCGCCTATCCTGCTCGCGGCCATCGCCAAATTAGTGCTGCCTTAAACCTTATCCGGGAGCTGTCATGACCGCAAAAGCCAAGAAAAACGACGGGGTAATGTGTCTGTCTATTATGGATGACATGACTATCTACAACGCACACTCGCTCAAGGAAACCCTGTTGGGATATTGCGTTCCGAGTACGCAGGAGTTGCAACTTGATTTGTCGGCGGTGGCTGAAATAGACAGCGCGGGCTTGCAGTTGCTGCTGTCACTGAAGGCCGAGGCGCTAAAACGCGGATTTACCCTGCGCTTGTTGCGGCACAGTGAGGCCGTGATAGAGGTTTTTGAACTGCTCAAACTCGGTACCTATTTTGGCGACCCCATCGTTTTCCCCGCTAATTGGAAAAAATCATGAGCGAAATAAATCCCGCCTTAGAAACATTTTCCCAGGAAGTTGATGAATTACTGACGGCCATGGAAGACGCCTTGTTGGTTCTGGAAACAACTCCCGATGACGCTGATTGCATCAACAGTATTTTCCGAGCCATGCACACCATTAAAGGCTCTTCGGGGTTGTTCGGTTTTGACGATGTGGTTGCCTTTACGCATGAAGCCGAAACCGTATTAGACAAAGTCAGAAATGGCGAGCGCGCGATTGATGCCGAACTCATCTCAGTATTGCTGGCCTGTAAAGATCATACGGCACAGATAATTCAACACACTTTTTTTAATGAAGGTGAGCCTCTGCCGGAGGAGCTACAGCAGCAAGGACAGGCGCTGATTGCTCAATTAACCGGTTCATCACTTGTGGTCGGCGGAATGCCCACGATTCAACAGGAAAAAGCCGATCATTTTGAGGTTGATGTCAATACCACGGATAGCAGCGATAATTGGGTTATCAGTCTGGCTTTCGAACCGGATGCCTTGCGTAACGGCATGGATCCGCTGTCGTTTATCCGTTATCTGCAAACGCTGGGTAAAATCATTGAAGTCGTTATTACCATGCCGACGCTGCCCCGTATTGAGGAGATGGATCCCGAAAGCTGTTATCTTAATTTTAAAATAGTATTTAACAGCAGTGCCGACAAGAAAACCATAGAAGACGTGTTTGAGTTTGCCGAAGATGATTGCGATATTACCATTTTACCGCCAAATTCCCGGCAAGAACATTACTTGCAGTTGCTAGCGGATTTGCCGGAAGATCAACTTAAACGCTTAGGTGAAATGCTGATCGAGATCGGTGCCTTAACTGAAAAAGAAGTCGCCAATATACTCAACGAACAACGTGACGAAGATAAAGAAGAGACCAAACCGCTTGGTGAAATGTTGCTGGAAAAAAATATTTTGCAGCAGCCGGTCATCGAACAGGCGCTAAAAAAACAAGAGGCAGTCAAACAAAAAATCAACAAAGAATCCAATTACATTCGGGTCGATGCGGCCAAGCTCGGTTATTTGATTAATTTGGTGGGCGAGTTGGTGATTTCAGGTGCCGCGATGCGGCTGATGGTCGATAAGCATGGTTTATCCGATGTCGATGATGTCGCCTCGACCATGAGCCATCTGGTCGAAGATATACGCGACACAGCCTTGCAATTGCGCATGGTGCAAATCGGCGAGACGTTTACGCGCTTCCAGCGAGTGGTGCATGATGTCAGCAAGGAATTGGGCAAGCAAATTCAATTGCAAATTACCGGCGGCGAATCCGAACTGGATAAAACCGTGGTCGAAAAAATCAACGATCCACTGACCCATCTGGTGCGCAATTCGCTAGACCATGGCATCGAAACACCCGCAGAGCGAATGCGGGCAGGCAAGCCTGAAAAGGGCACGATACAACTCAATGCTTATCATGACTCGGGACGGATCGTGATCCAGATCAGCGATGATGGCAAAGGTCTGGATTCGGAAAGAATCGTCGCCAAAGCGATAGCCAAAGGGCTGATTAAGCCGGATCAGGTGCTCAGCCAGAGCGAAATTTACAACCTTATTTTCGAACCCGGTTTAAGCACCAAGGAAGAGGCTAGCAATTTGTCCGGCCGCGGGGTCGGTATGGATGTGGTCAGGCGTAATATCGAGGCCTTACGCGGCAGCGTTTCCGTCGATAGCGAGTTGGGGCAAGGCACCACGGTAACGATACACTTGCCGTTAACGCTGGCGATTATTGACGGGTTTATGGTGGAGGCGCAAAACGAACGTTACATCATCCCGCTGAGCATGGTCGAGGAATGCGTCGAAATGAGCAGCGAGGAATGGCAAATCGATGAGGTTCAACATTATGTCAATTTGCGCGGACAGGTTTTACCTTATTTGCGTTTGGGCGATTTCTTCCACAACAATAAAAAACACACGCGTGTTCAGCGGGAAAGTCTGGTGGTCGTTCGTTTTGGCGAGACCAAAGCGGGTTTTGTCGTGGATGAATTACACGGCGAAAATCAAACCGTGATCAAACCGCTAGGCAAGCTGTTTGAGAATCTGAATGGCATAGGTGGCGCAACCGTGTTGGGCAGTGGCGATGTTGCGTTAATTCTCGACGTGCAGGGACTGATTCAGCACGCAAAAAAGCGGGTAAATCCCGCTTTAGCATTGTCATTGGCTTAAAGTCAGTGTTAACTATATAAGTTAAGTACAGGTGCTCTATGAATGTTAACAATTTAATAATATGGATATTAACAGGGGTTGCAAAATGCTGAAAAACCTAACTATCAAAGCCCGGTTGATTCTGGTTGTGGGCCTTATGTCTGTGCTTGCTATCACGGTCGGAGTGCTTGGCTTGAACGGAATGAAAAAAGCTAATCAAGGTCTGCTCACAGTATATATTGATCGCACCGTTCCGATGGGGCAGCTGGGTGAGATCAAGGAAAAAATACTGGACAACCGCCTCGCAATTACCAATTCTTTGGTGTTTAAGGAAGACACTCAGAAAAATGTCCAGCAAATCAGGCAAAATATTCTCGATATTACCAAGACTTGGGATGCCTACATGGCAACCACTCTGACCGAGGAAGAAAAGATATTGGCTGACAAATTTGCAATAGATCGTAAACAATTTGTTGTTGAAGGGTTAAAGCCGGCCATGGAATATTTGCTTGCCGGAAATACAAAAGCCGTGGAAAAAACTATTGGAGAAGCGGTGCGCCCTTTAGCTGTCCCCGTTCTGATAGGCATAGATGCATTGATGCAGTTACAGTTGGATGTCGCCAAACAGGAATATGACGCCGCTCAAGTTCGTTATGAGGAGAGCCGTTTTATTTCGATAGCTCTTCTGGTGGTGGGTTTGTTGCTATCAATGGTTATCGGTTTTATGCTGATCCGCGGTATTTCCCGTTCTTTACTTGCGATGCAACAGTTTGCAGAGTCATTGGCGGAAGGTGATCTCACTGTCCGCATTGACCTTAATCAAAATGATGAAATCGGCATTGTGGCTCAATCAATGGCCGGTATGCGCGATCAGCTTAGCGGCGTGGTGCAGCAAGTCCGCACTAATTCTGACGCTTTAGGCAGCGCATCGCAGGAAATCAGCGCGACCGCTCAAGCCATCAGCCAGAGCGCTACCGAACAGGCTTCAGGCGTTGAGCAAACTACGGCTTCCATCGAAGAGTTGAGTGCATCGGTTAAACAAAATGCCGATAATGCCAATGTAACCAATAGCATGGCGATAACGGCTGCGGAAGAAGCTGCTAATGGCGGGGAGGCGGTTAAACGCACGGTGGAGGCGATGAAGGCAATCGCTGAAAAAATCAGTCTGATCGAAGATATTGCCTATAAAACCAATCTGTTATCACTCAATGCCGCTATTGAAGCAGCCTTGGCCGGTGAGCACGGTAAAGGTTTTACCGTCGTCGCCGCCGAAGTAAGAAAATTGTCAGAGAACAGTCGGGTAACTGCGCAAGAGATTAATAAGTTGGCTAAAAACAGCGTCAAGATTGCCGAAGACGCAGGCAGTCTTCTGGAAAAAATGGTGCCTAATATTCAGAAAACGGCAGATTTGGTCGAAGAAATTACCGCTTCTTCAGAAGAACAGGCACAAGGCATAGGCCAGATCAGCGATGCGATTGGTCAGTTGGACAAAGCGGCGCAACAAAATGCCTCAGGTTCGGAACAGCTTGCCGCTACAGCGGAAGAGCTGAGCGGTCAGGCCATGCAGTTGCAGCAGGTTATGTCATTCTTTAAGGTGGATATAAGTCAAGTAGAGGCAAAACAAAGCCACATTGCTAAAGGGCAACCGATCCAATCACCTCAGCAGAAATTTGTAAATAAAAAGCCAGCTACTCATTTTGCGTCAGGGTCTTCACCGGTAACTTTCAAACCAGCGCCTACCAGCAAGACAGGAGCAGTCAAACCTGAATTTAATGAGAACGATTTTGAACGATTTTGACAGGTAGAATGAATCATGAACCAATTAATACATAAAAAAGACAATAACAGAACTGAGGTAATGGCTCAGGATCAACTACGCCAGTATCTGACTTTTCAGGCAGGCAATGAGAATCTGGCTATCAGCATCTTGGATGTCAAAGAAATCATCGAAATCAACACGATTACCGACGTGCCGATGACGCCCGATTATATTCGCGGCGTGATTAACCTGCGCGGAAATGTCGTGCCGGTCATCGATCTGTCGGCACGACTGGGTCGGCAAAGCAGTGAAATTAGCAAGCGCAGTTGTATTGTTCTGGTGCAGGTCGAATACAACGAGGATGCTCAATTATTGGGTATGTTGGTCGATGCCGTTGATGAGATTTTGGAAATCCCCGAGGCGAACATTATGCCGCCGCCGGATTTTGGCGCTGATATTAGGACTGATTTTATTCAGGCGATGGGCCGAGTGGGCGATGAGTTTATTATTTTGCTGAATATCAACCGCGTACTTTCGGTAAAAGAATTGTCTCAACTCAAGCAGGTTACTGATTACGAGGGCGGTCATGCGAACAAAGAAGTGCTGAACTGATACCTCACACAAGTGTTGGCTTATCGGACTGCGAATTATGTAGAAACGAATAAACCTTAACTTGACATTGTTTTGATTAAATAAATAGGTACAGGTGCTTTATGAATATTAACCATTTAATAATAAAAATTTCGACTGGAGTCTTGCCATGCTAAATAACCTCACTATCAAAGCCCGCCTGATTTTCGTTTTGGCTCTTATGTCTGTGTTAGCCATCACTCTTGGCGTACTCGGCTTGAACGGGATGAAAAAGGCCAATGAAGGCTTGCTCACCGTTTATGCAGACCGCACAATTCCGGTTGGGCAGCTGGCTGAGCTCAGGGCAAAATTGCTGGGCAATCGTCTTGCAATTACCAATTCTTTGGTGTTCAAGGAAGAGGTTCCAAAAAATATTGAACTGATTAATCAAAATATTGGCGATATTAATAAAGTATGGGATGCCTACATGGCAACTACCCTGACTGTCGAAGAAAAGAAACTGGCCGACAAGTTTGCAATTGACCGTAAAAAGTTTGTTGTTGAAGGGCTAAAGCCTACTATGGAATACCTGCTTGCCGGAAACACAGCCGCAGTAGAAAAAAATATCAGGGAGCTTGTGCGTCCTTTATTTGTACCTGTTGGCGAAGGCATCAATGCATTGATGCAATTACAGTTGGATGTCGCCAAACAGGAATATGATGCGGCGCAAACACGTTATGAAGACAGTCGTCTGATTTCGATAGTTCTGCTGCTGGTGGGTTTGCTACTGTCAATGTTTATCGGTTTCATGCTGATTCGGGGGATTTCCCGTTCCTTATCTGCTATGCAACAGTTTGCCGAGTCATTGGCGAAAGGCGACCTGACTGCGCGTATTGAGCTTGACCAAAACGATGAAATTGCCATTGTCGCTCAATCAATGACAGGTATGCGTGATCAGCTAAGCGGTGTAGTTCAGCAAGTCCGCACCAATTCCGATGCATTAGGCAGCGCTTCGCAGGAAATCAGCGCGACAGCGCAATCCATCAGTCAAAGTGCTACCGAACAGGCTTCAGGGGTTGAGGAGACTACGGCTTCCATCGAAGAGTTGAGTGCATCGGTCAAACAAAATGCCGATAATGCCAAAGTCACCAACAGCATGGCGACCACGGCTGCGGAAGAGGCGGCCAATGGCGGGGAGGCAGTGAAGCGCACCGTAGAGGCGATGAAAGAAATTGCCGATAAAATTGGCTTGATTGAAGATATTGCCTATAAAACCAACTTATTGTCACTCAATGCCGCAATTGAAGCGGCGCGTGCCGGTGAACATGGCAAAGGCTTTACCGTGGTTGCTGCCGAAGTAAGAAAACTGGCGGAAAACAGCCGGGTAACCGCACAAGAAATCAATAGCCTAGCTAAAACCAGCGTCAAGATTGCCGAAGACGCAGGCATCTTGCTGGAAAAAATGGTGCCTAATATTCAGAAAACCGCAGATTTGGTTGAAGAAATTACCGCTTCTTCCGAAGAGCAAGCACAAGGCATAGGTCAGATCAGTGATGCAGTCGGTCAGCTGGATAAAGCGGCGCAACAAAATGCTTCAGGGTCGGAACAGCTTGCCGCCACTGCGGAAGAATTGAGCGGTCAGGCTATGCAGTTGCAACAGGTTATGTCGTTTTTTAAAGTGGATGCCCGTTAATTTGATTGTAGTTTGGTATAGGCATTGGTATAAACTGGCTTATGAAATTTCCGGTATTCAACAAAGAACAACGAGAAGGTTTGGCTAAAGTGGCAGATAACGTAGCCACAGCATCTGTTATTGCGGCCTTATTAGGAGGATTTGTCGATAAAAAAGTGACCCTCGTTGGTGTATTAATGTTGATTTTTTTGGCAATCATATTTTTGATTGTTTCCTATATTTTGCGTAAAGGAGTAGACGATGGCGACTGAATCTTTAATTGGGCTGGCAATATTTGCAGTTATCATGTTATTGGTTGCATGGTACGCTGATAAGCATCGCTCGCATTCTTGATTACTCCTATGCCGGACGGGGTATTTACCCCGTCCGGCATAGGTATCATTTTATAATCTGTGAATCTGTGGCAAAGCTTCCGCTCCTGCTTACGCCCCTTACCTACATCCCTGTAGATAACAAAACACCAGCTGAGTAGTTATATTATTTATTCCATTCCCAAGAAAAATCCCATGAAAATTAACATGCCGATCACCAATGTTGAACATGTTCTTACAGAGACTGATTCCATTGTTACCAAGACCGATCTCAAGGGGATGATTACCTACGCTAATGAGGATTTTATCCAAATTTGCGGATTTACCAGGGAACAGCTGATTGGCGCTTCGCACAATATAATACGCCATCCTGATATGCCGCCAGAAGCTTTCGAGGACTTGTGGAAGTCGATGAAGGCTGAGCGTCCATGGACCGGGGTAGTCAAGAACCGTTGCAAAAACGGCGATTTCTACTGGGTGCTAGCCAATGTTACGCCCTATTACGAAAATGATAAGCTAGTCGGCTATATGTCGGTGCGCAGCAAGCCCAGCCAAAAACAAGTTGCATTTGCAGTCGAGGCTTACCGGAAGTTTCGCGAAAACAAGGTTGGCAATTTAAAGATTCAAGATGGGAAAGTCGTCAAAAAAACGCTGATTGGGAGATTCCCGTTATTAGAAAATATTAGCATTAAGGCCCGTTTGTTATCGGTCATCGCTATCATGTCTGTTCTGCTGTTGGTTGTTGGCGGCATGGGACTTTTCGGTATGAGCAAGGATAGCGAAGGTCTGCGCTCTGTCCATAATAACCGCATGTTGGCTTCGAACCAGATTTTCCAGGTTCAAAAATTACTGCTGACTAACCGGTTGCGCATTACCGCCAGCCTGTTTAATCCCACTCCCGAGTTGATCAGGAAAAATATTGGCGAAGTGGAGCAAAACATTGTAACGATTAGCAAGATCTGGGATGAATATATTAAAAACTCGCTGAGCTCGGATGAAAAAATTCTGGCGAACCAGATCGCAGGCGACAGAAAACGCTTGGTGATGGAAGGCTTGCAACCGGCCATATCGGCATTGCGCAGTAATGATACTACGCTTGCCAGTCAGATCATTGAGAACAAGGTCTCCCCACTTTACGAACCGGTCAGTGAGGGTATTCAAAAGTTATTGGGCATACAGATCGGCCTTGCCAGGCAGGAATTCGAGGCAGGCCAATCGCGTTATTACCGTACTCGCGAGACTGCCAGTGTCTTGGTTCTTTTGGGCATAATGTTGGCTCTGTGGTTAAGTTTCTCCCTGTTACGATCCATCGTGCGTCCGCTTAATGCCACGATTAGGCATTTCGGTCAAATTGCGCAGGGCAATTACAATAGCGCCGTAGAAATCAGATCTATGGATGAAGTTGGCAAGGTGATGGCGGCGCTCAAAGCTATGCAGATCAAGCTGGGCTTTGATTTCGCAGAAGTCAAGCGCATGTCCGATGAATATTTGCGCGTTAGGATTGCGTTGGACAATGTCAGTACTGGCGTGATGATTGCGGACATTGACCGCAACATTATTTACGTCAATAAATCGGTGGTCAGCATGTTTGTCAAAGCGGAAGCAGAGATCTGCAAGCAGCTGCCGAATTTCTCCGTTGACAATCTGGTGGGCGCCAATATTGATACCTTTCACAAAATTCCCTCGCATCAGGCACAGTTACTTGCAGGCTCTACCAGCTGTCTCGGCACTGCCAGTATTAGCTGGGGCGACTATTCTATGGTAGTGACCGCGAGTCCGGTCATTAATTCGAAAGGCAAGCGCATGGGTTCGGTAGCCGAATGGGTGGATCGTACTTCCGAAGTTATGGTAGAAAAAGAAGTGGCCGTTATTTTGGTTGCAGCAGTCATGGGGGATTTTACCCAACGCATAGGCATGCAGGGTAAGACCGGTTTTTATCGTGAGCTGAGCGAATCGATCAATCAATTGATGCAAACCAGTGACAGCGGCCTCAATGAAACGGTGCGCGTATTCAATGCTTTGTCCCACGGCGATCTGACCGAAAAGATTGTCAATCACTATTCAGGTACTTTCGGAAAACTTAAGGAAGATGCCAACTCCACGGTGGATATTCTCAATGATACTATCGGTCAAATTAAGGATGTCGCCGAATCAATCCACGCTGCGGCTAAAGAAATCGCCCACGGCAACACGTCTTTATCTCACCGCACCGAAGTGCAGGCAAACAGCTTGGAGCAGACCACCGCCAGCATGCAAAAGCTGACCTTAACGGTGCATCAGAATAGTGATAACGCCAAACATGCCAGTGAGCTTGCCGTTAGCGCCTCGGATACCGCCGGCAAGGGCGTCATAGTGATCGGTCAAGTTGTAAAAACGATGGAAGGGATTAACGAATCCTCGCGCAAAGTGGTCGAAATTATTTCGGTGATAGACGGGATTGCCTTTCAGACTAACATACTTGCGCTTAATGCCGCAGTAGAGGCGGCTCGTGCGGGAGAGCAGGGGCGCGGTTTTGCCGTGGTGGCCGGAGAAGTGCGCAATCTCGCGCAACGCGCCGCCGCCGCCGCCGGGGAAATAAAAAACCTGATTGGCGATTCGGTTGAGAAGGTTGAGGACGGCAGCAAACTGGTTACTCAAGCCGGAAAAACCATGGAAGATATTGTCAACTCTATCCGTGGCGTTACCGCCATCATGTCTGAGATCAGCGCCGCCTCTGCTGAGCAGACTGCCGGTATTGAACAGGTGAATATGGCTATTTGTCAGATGGATGATGTAACCCAGCAAAATGCCGCCTTGGTAGGGCAAGCCTCAGCTTCGGCTCAGTCGTTGGAAGAACAGACGCAACACCTGACGGTTACGGTAGCGCATTTTAAGATGGAGGGCGATACCGGTGATGCGGACAATTCTTTTGTTAGCGAACCGGTTGCGCAGGAAGCCGGAACTGGTCATGAGACCGTGGGGCATATGGTCAAACTCGATCCGCAGTCTGATGCCAGCGGCGGTTGGGAAGAGTTTTAATACCGTGAAACAGAGGACGGAGGACAGAATAAAGCGTGGCGTAGCCACACCAAAATCTGTCGTCTGTTGTCTGGTCTCCACGCGTTGCGTTACTGCCATTAAGCTAAGCTGAAAAAAGTTATGATTAAACGTTGTGGGCGCGAATTTATTCGCGCAGTGGGTGATAAATGCG
>CAMAUL010000081.1 GCA_945861405.1 Candidatus Methylobacter oryzae
GTATTGAGAGGCTAATAGGGAGGAAAAGAGCCTTGATGGGGTGATAAATCAGAACCAAGGGCATTAAAAATCCCAACAAACCATTTTTTTAAATTTTAAACGTAATTAAGCGGGGTGGTTCGCTCTATTAATCCGACAGCCTCCTAGCAAAAGAAAACATGTCAAACTGTGGTGCACATCACAGAAATTATAAAATTAATGGTATGCGCTGGTTCCCAAGCTCCAGCTTGGAAACCCGGAAAAAGACTTCTTGAAAAGTACAAAGCGGGCGCTTGGCTATGGAAATAGAGCCATGCTACTTGCATCAACAACAAACATTCCGACACAGCCGCTTACGCTTTTGTGGGCGCAAGGCAATGTTGGCGGTGTGTTATGGTGTCCTCTGTTGAGACGGCGAAAAAAATTATAGCGCCGTAATACGCAATCCGTGCGGCGCAATAGGCGTTAGCTGGGGGGGTGATTAAAAGTGCGGTTTTTTAGAAGATTATCACCCCACCTATCCTTTTTTATGCATAGGCATCTATATAACGCGTCATCCCGGCAGGGATTGCCGGGATCCAGAGGCCATGGATGGCAATTTAAATCAGGCCACAAGTCTCCAACGGGGAATTGCATAGCCCAATCAACCGTTTTTTAGCCGCACGAGACCGTTTTTTGAGTTATTTTTCCATATGGACACTCTATCACATCCCTGTGTTCTGGATCCCGGCAATCCCTGCCGGGATGACGATGATACAATTTGTGTAATATCTATTGAGTGAGCGTTTATCTTGAGTTTAAACCGCACTTTTAATCGCACCCTTAGTTCTACTTTGTCAGATTGCATGAACACATAATTCACGACCGTCATTCCGGCATGGATTGCCGGAATCCAGGCTCCATGGATGGATTTTAGCTTACCATCCATGGCGCTGGATACCCGCTCCCGGCGGGTATGACGAACTTATTACGTATAATCTGACAAAGTAGAATTAGCTGGGTCATAGGATAGGCAGAGGCACGAAGCCCATTGGTTGCTATTGATGGGCTGCACGTTCTACACACTCATAAGTTTAAATCTCCGATATGGGAAAGCATTTCAAGCATGAGCTGCTCCGCCCAGCACTTCGGCGGCCCACTGGTTAAGGCTCTTTCCCGCAGACTTCGCTGCAATCAGCGCCGCTGCGTGTACCTCAGGTGATACACGCAACATCAGTTTGCCGCTGGCGGTTTTCTCGGGTATCTCGCCGCGCGCTTTGCAGTCCTCAATCATGAAGTCGATGGCGGCTTCAAAATCGGCGCGCAATTCGGCTACGGTTTCGCCGTGAAAGCCTATGATGGCTTTCACGCCCAGTACGCGCCCGACAAAAATAGCGTCGCGGCCGTCGAATTCTATGCGAGCCGTGTAGTCCTTGTAAGTCATGGTGTTCATGGCATAATCTCCAATTTGGTTAAGAATTCGCGCACCTGCTCCACTTGGTATTTCTTCGCTTCCTTGCCGGGGTGCGGGCGGCGCGCATGCCACTCTACGCCGCGCAGGGTGAGCTTGACCCGCGAACCCTCGCGCTCGGTCTTTTCCGCGCCTAGCGCAATCAGCAAGCCTCGATCTCGTTAAAGGCGATGAAAGCCCGTGTCGGCGTGGCGAATACAGCGTGCAAAGTTTTGGTGTGCTTGGTTTTCATGGGCTGTATGCTATCAAAATCCGATAGCACTAGAAAGATGTTTCTTTGCAAGCGTTAGACACGTTGGGCGTGGGTTGAATTTAATCTTCCTTGATTTAATGGGGGGCGCTAGCTATAATCCCCGAGCTGTTGTGTATGGAGTTGGGTGTGATAGATACAAGGCGCTCTACTGTCAGTAAAATCATAAGTTATCAAATCCTTATGATCATCATCATGACAGCAGGATTTGCGCTGGCTGGCGGGCGGCCTTACGCCTTGTCGGCGGCTTTAGGCGGGGCGGCGGCGTTTATCCCCAATCTGTATTTTGCATTGCGGATACATAAGTCCGCGGGGCAGGAAGCAAGAAGGATTGTAAGATCTTTTTATGCGGGAGAATCAGGCAAGTTATTGTTGACGGCCGCGCTGTTCTTTATGATTTTCCAACTTCCAAACATAGAAATATTACCGCTGCTGGCAGTCTACATAGCGGCATTATCGGTTTTTTGGTTTGCGCTGCTGATGCGCTGACATTATCAATATTTAGAGAGGAACGATGGCTACCGAAGCTCATGCCGAAGGTGCAACCGGTTATATTATTCACCATTTAACTTCGCTGTCCGTCGGCGAGGGTTTCTGGACATTGAATCTGGATACCTTGTTTTTCTCGGCGGTCTTGGGCGCTCTGTTCATCTGGTTTTTTAAACGGGCGGCCGATAAAGCCACCGCAGGCGTTCCCGGTTTGGTACAAAATTTTGCCGAAATGCTGATTGAATTTGTCGATGGCCAAGTCAAAGACAGTTTCCACGGCAAGAATGAATTGATTGCGCCGCTGGCGTTGACCATTTTTTGCTGGGTATTCCTGTGGAACTTCATGGATTTGTTCCCGGTCGATATATTGCCGTTGATCGGCTCGCTGATGGGCCTCGAATATCTGCGCGTCGTGCCAAGTACGGATTTGAATGCAACTTTTGCAATGTCTATCTCCGTATTTTGTTTGATTATTTTTTACAGCATCAAGATAAAAGGCCCTTGGGGCTTTGCCAAAGAGCTGATGTTTCAGCCATTCGGCCCCTGGCTGTTGCCGTTCAACCTGCTGCTGAAACTGGTTGAAGAAATTGCCAAGCCGATCTCATTGGCGCTTCGTCTATTCGGAAACCTGTATGCGGGCGAGTTGATCTTTATTTTGATTGCTTTATTGCCTTGGTATATTCAGCCGGTGTTGAGTTTCCCCTGGGCGATTTTTCATATTTTGATTATCACGCTGCAAGCCTTTATATTCATGGTGCTAACCATTGTGTATTTGGGTATGGCGCACGAAGACCATTAATAACTTTTTTAACTTTTTATAACACACTAACCGTTTGGAGGTTTCATGGAAATTGCAAAATTAATTGCTGATGTACAAGGCATGACTGCTATCGCAGTAGGTCTGGTTCTGGGTATGGGCGCTTTAGGTACAGCTATCGGCTTCGGTCTGTTGGGTGGAAAATTCCTGGAAGGCGCGGCGCGTCAACCTGAAATGGTGCCTATGCTGCAAGTAAAAATGTTTGTTGTTGCAGGTCTGTTAGACGCAGTAACCATGATCGGTGTTGGTTTGGCGCTGTTCTTCACTTTTGCCAACCCATTCCTGTCTGCGGTAACAGCTGCGGCAGCGGGTTAACAAGCTGTTTAACTTACAATAAACAAGAGGGACGCATCGTGAGTATCAATGCTACTCTGATTGGGCAAATGATTACCTTTGCACTTCTGGTATGGTTTACCATGAAGTACATTTGGCCGCCTTTATTTGACTCTTTAGAAGAACGTAAAAAGAAAATCGCTGACGGTTTAGCTGCGGCTGAAAAAGGTCACGAAGAAATGCACTTGGCGGAGAAAAAAGCCAAGGGTGTTATCAAAGAAGCTAAAGCGCAATCTTCAGAAATTGTGAGTCTGGCTCAAAAACGCGCTAATGAACTTGTCGAAGCATCGAAAGACACCGCCAAAAAAGAAGGCGAACGTTTGATTCTGGTGGCTAAGGCGCAGATTGAGCAGGAAAAACAACAGGCTAAAGAGAGTTTGCGTAAAGAGGTGTCGGCCTTGGCTTTGCGTGCTGCGGAACAGATTTTGAGTGCGGAAATCGATAAAACCAAGCATCAGGACATCCTGGGCAAAATTTCTAAACAATTGGGTTAAGCGTAATGAGCGAACTGGCAACATTAGCAAGGCCTTATGCAGCGGCGGTGTTCAAGCGATCCATCCAGACCGGCACGACTGAAAAGTGGTCGAAAAGTTTGGCGTTTGTGTCCGCTGTTCTGAGTGATAAAGAAACTTCAGCGGTAGTCGCAAATCCCAAAGTAAGCCGGGAGCGGTTATCGACGCTGATGCTGGATATTTGCCAAGGGCAAGTGGATAAAGAGGGTGCAAACTTTCTGAAATTACTGGTTCAAAACAACCGACTGACTTTGGCACCGACTATTGCGCTGCAATTCGAAGCCTTGAAAGCGGAAAGCGAAGGTTATGTCGATGTTGAAGTCGCTACGGCTTATGCCTTCTCTCCAGAAGAGCAGCAAAGCTTCACTTCAACGCTGGAAAAAACGCTAAGCAAAAAAGTTCATATGAATGTGACCGTAGACAAATCATTAATCGGCGGCGTAGTCGTACGCGCAGGCGACAGAGTGATAGACGGTTCCATTAAAGGCCAGCTTCAACACATGCAAAAGACTCTTCAATGAGAGCGAGAAACAGAATATGCAACTAAACCCATCTGAAATAAGCGATCTGATTAAAAAGAAGATCGAAAACTTCGACCTGAGCGCCGAGTCTCATACGGAAGGTACCGTGGTCAGTGTGACTGACGGTATTGTCCGGGTACACGGTCTTTCGGAAGCAATGCAAGGCGAAATGCTGGAATTTCCCGGCAACACCTTCGGCATGGCGCTTAACCTGGAAAGAGATTCCGTCGGTGTGGTGGTATTAGGCTCCTACCAGCATATCTCCGAAGGCGATACCGTAAAATGTACCGGAAAGATTCTGGAAGTTCCTGTCGGCGAAGCATTGTTGGGGCGGGTTGTTGACGCACTGGGCAATCCTATCGACGGCAAGGGCGCTATCGAAACGACCGAAAGATCACCGATTGAAAAAATCGCACCGGGTGTAATTGCCCGTCAATCGGTAGACCAACCCGTGCAATTAGGTTTGAAATCTATCGATGCGATGATTCCGGTAGGCCGAGGCCAGCGCGAGTTGATTATCGGCGACAGACAGACCGGAAAAACAGCTATTGCGATTGATGCGATTATCAATCAAAAAGGCACAGGTATTAAATGTATCTATGTGGCTATCGGTCAAAAACGTGCATCGGTTGCCAACGTGGTTCGGAAACTCGAAGAACATGGCGCAATGGCTCATACCATTGTGGTGGTAGCATCGGCATCGGAATCGGCAGCGCTGCAATTTATCGCGCCTTATACCGGTTGTTCGATGGGCGAGTTCTTCAGGGATCGCGGCGAAGATGCGCTGATCATTTATGACGATTTAACCAAGCAAGCCTGGGCATACCGTCAGATTTCCTTACTGCTGCGTCGTCCTCCAGGCCGCGAAGCATACCCAGGAGATGTGTTCTATTTGCATTCCCGTTTGCTGGAACGGGCATCACGCATCAATGCGGCTGAAGTTGAGAAATTGACCGGCGGCAAGGTAAAAGGCAAAACAGGGTCATTGACCGCATTGCCGATTATTGAAACTCAAGGCGGCGACGTATCGGCTTTCGTGCCGACTAACGTAATCTCTATTACCGATGGCCAGATCTTCCTGGAAAGCAGTTTGTTCAACTCAGGCATACGTCCAGCGGTGAATGCCGGTTTATCGGTATCCCGTGTTGGTGGGGCGGCTCAAACCAAGATCATCAAGAAATTGGGCGGCGGTACGCGTCTGGATTTGGCGCAATATCGCGAGTTGGCGGCTTTCGCACAGTTTGCATCCGATTTGGATGAAAACACCCGCAAGCAGATTGAACGCGGTCAGCGTGTAACCGAATTGATGAAGCAGAATCAATATTCGCCGATGTCAGTCGCGCAAATGGCGGTTTCTTTGTTTGCCGCCAACGAAGGTTTCCTCGATAACATCGAAGTTAACAAAGTGCTGGCTTTTGAAGCTGCCTTACAGTCGTACATGACGTCAGAGCATTCAAAATTGATGGACAACATTAATGCAACTGGCGATTTTAGCGATGACATAAGAAAGGGTATGCTCAATGCTATCCAGACTTTCGTCAAAACGCATAGCTGGTAATAGGGTCTTAAGATGGCTGTTGGTAAAGAAATACGCAGCAAGATCGGCAGTATTAAAAATACGCAAAAGATCACGCGGGCCATGGAAATGGTTGCCGCAAGTAAAATGCGTAAAACAAAAGACCGAATGTTGGCGACGCGTCCCTACTCGAAAAAAATCGGCCAGATCATCAAACATCTGGCTCAAGCCAATCCTGAGTATAAGCACTCGTTTCTCGTTGAGCGTCAGGTTAAGCGGGTCGGGATCATTGTGATCAGCTCGGATCGTGGTTTGTGCGGCGGGCTGAATTCAAATTTATTCAGGAAAACGCTGAGCCAAATCATACAATGGGACAATGCCAATATTGAAGTCGATGTTTGCACGATAGGCACCAAGGCGTTTGGTTTTTTCGGTAATCTGAAAGCAAATCTGGTCGGACATGTTTCAAAATTAGGCGACACGCCGCACCAGCATGACATTATCGGCATTATTAAAGTCATGTTGGATGCTTATGCGGATGGGAAAATCGACGAGTTGCATGTCGTTAGCAATGAATTTGTTAACACCATGACCCAGAAGCCAACAGTTGAAAAACTATTGCCTGTCGTAGCCGGTGAGCTGGATGAAAACCTGAACGGCCATTGGGATTATATTTATGAGCCCGATGCCAAGGAAGTTTTGGATCATCTGCTAACCCGGTATATCGAATCTATCGTTTATCAGGGTTTGGTTGAAAATAATGCCTGTGAACAGGCGGCCAGAATGGTGGCGATGAAGAGTGCATCGGATAATGCCGGAAATATTATCAGCGAGTTACAGCTGATTTATAACAAAGCCCGGCAAGCTGCGATCACTCAGGAAATTTCAGAAATTGTTGCCGGTGCCGCAGCTGTTTAAATGACACAACACAAGAGGACAACTCAATGAGTTCGGGTAAAATCGTTCAGATTATCGGTGCGGTCGTTGACGTGGAATTTTCACGTGCAGACCTGCCTAAAGTGTATGACGCCTTAAATGTACAAGGCAAAGGCTTGGTGCTGGAAGTTCAGCAGCAGTTAGGCGATGGCGTGGTTAGGACTATCGCAATGGGGACTACCGATGGCTTAAGCCGAGGCTTGGACGTCAGCAATACCAACGCGCCTATTGCAGTACCGGTCGGACAGGAAACTCTGGGCCGTATCATGAATGTACTGGGTGAGCCTATCGACGAAAAAGGCCCTATCGGCGAAAAAGTAAAATGGGGCATCCATCGCGATGCGCCTAGCTATGCCGAACAGGCTGCGGCAACCGAGTTGCTGGAAACCGGCATCAAGGTTATCGATTTGGTCTGCCCGTTCACCAAGGGCGGTAAAGTTGGATTGTTCGGCGGTGCCGGTGTTGGCAAGACCGTTAACATGATGGAACTGATCCGTAATATCGCGATTGAGCACAGCGGTTACTCGGTATTTGCCGGTGTGGGTGAACGTACTCGTGAAGGTAACGACTTCTATCACGAAATGACCGACTCGAACGTAATCGACAAGGTATCGCTGGTTTACGGTCAGATGAACGAGCCTCCAGGAAACAGATTGCGCGTTGCGTTAACCGGTTTGACCATGGCGGAATATTTCCGTGACGAAGGTCGTGACGTACTATTCTTCGTTGACAACATCTATCGTTATACATTAGCGGGTACCGAAGTATCTGCGCTATTAGGCCGTATGCCTTCAGCGGTTGGCTATCAGCCTACATTGGCAGAAGAAATGGGCGTATTGCAAGAGCGTATCACTTCAACCAAGACCGGTTCCATTACCTCTATCCAGGCGGTTTATGTGCCTGCGGATGACTTGACCGATCCGTCGCCAGCAACTACGTTTGCACATTTGGATGCGACCGTGGTGCTGTCTCGGCAAATTGCCGAATTGGGTATTTATCCTGCGATTGATCCGTTGGATTCAACCAGCCGTCAGCTTGATCCATTGGTCATTGGACAAGAGCATTATGACGTGGCGCGTACCGTTCAAGGCATCTTGCAACGTTACAAAGAATTGCGCGACATTATCGCAATCTTAGGTATGGACGAATTATCCGAAGAAGATAAATTGACCGTGTCGAGAGCGCGTAAAATGCAACGTTTCTTGTCCCAGCCTTTCTTCGTTGCCGAAGTTTTTACCGGTTCTCCTGGTAAATATGTATCACTGAAAGATACCATTGCCGGATTTAAAGGCATTATCGCCGGTGAATACGATGCGATTCCTGAGCAGGCTTTTTATATGGTAGGAACCATAGACGAAGTGCTCGAGAAAGCAAAAGGCATGAAATAAATTAGAACACGGATGCCAAAAGTAGGCGCCTCTAGGCGACCCAGATAGGACGGATTTAAACGGATTTTTATCAGTGTTTATCCGTTTAATCCGTGTCATCCGTGTTCCGTTTTTCTTTGCGCTGAATAGTACGAAATAAGTTATACAACGAGTAGGTAAAAATCATGACCATGACCGTACATGTAGACATCGTTAGTGCAGAAAAGGAAATATTTTCCGGATTGGCGGAAATGGTATTTGCTCCTGCCGAACTTGGCGAAGTGGGCATTTCACCGCGGCATGCGCCATTAATATCCAGACTAAAGCCCGGCGAAGTCCGGGTAAAAGGCACAGACAAGGAAATCTTTTCGTTCTATGTGTCTGGAGGCATGCTGGAAATCCAGCCGCATTTAATTACTATCTTGGCTGATACCGCGATACGGGCGAAAGATATTGATGAGGCGGCAGCCATTGAAGCCAAGGCTCGGGCTGAAGAAGCATTGGCAGATAAGTCGGGCAAAATAGATTATGCAGTGGCTCAGGCGCAATTGCAGGAAGCCGTCATGCAACTAAGGACTTTGGATAGGCTTAGAAAGCGCGGCGGGTAGTTGGGATATTACACGGTTCGCCTCTAGCCTTTTGAAAAGCCCGTTAACGTGTAAACGTTATCGGGCTTTTTTGCTTTAATCCCAAAAAATCGTTGGATTTATAAAATACCGAGGCTTTGGTGATGTGAAGCATTTAGCTAAAAAGTAAGTCCATTTAATAGGTAGTATCACCAATTGATTGAATATAAATAACAAATTAATCTTTCAGGCAAGCATGCTACATCAGCTGACTTTAATTGACTTAGTGGAATATCAAATGAAAATAACGACTATTATTTTGGCTGCGGGCAAAGGAACGCGAATGCGTTCCGATCTGCCCAAGATTTTACATAAAATTGCCAATAGGCCTTTGCTGCAGCATGTCTACGACACAGCTAAGCAATTGGAAAACAATGTCATCAAGATCGTTGTCGGCCATGGTGCCGAGTTGGTTACAAACACTTTAAAGGATCTGGATGCCGACTGGGTGGAGCAAAAGCAGCAGCTAGGCACGGGCCACGCCGTACAGCAGGTCAGCGACCAAATTGCCGATACCGATACCGTTTTGATTTTGTGCGGTGATGTGCCTTTGTTGAAATTAGCAACGGTTCAATCGTTAATAACCAATGTTAATGAGCAATCCATGGCTTTACTGACGGTGAATCTTGCTAATCCTTATGGATATGGCAGAATTGTTCGAGATACAGCCGGACAGGTCGTAAAAATTGTCGAAGAAAAAGATGCAACGATCAGTGAAAAACAGATCAACGAAATCAATACCGGCATCATGGTGGTGCAAGGCAAGCAGCTCAAACAGTGGCTGAGTCAGTTGAATAACAGCAATGCTCAGGGCGAATATTATTTAACCGATGTGATTGCAATGGCGGTTGCCGATCAAGTCAATATAGTTACCAGCCAGCCAGCAACCGAGGATGAAGTGCTGGGTGTAAATAACCGGATACAGCTAAGCCATTTGGAGCGTGTTTACCAGCAAGAACAAGCCAATAGCCTGATGGAACAGGGCGTCAGCCTAATTGATCCTACGCGTTTCGATCAAAGAGGTACGATAGTAAGCCTGGGACAAGATATCGAAATCGACATCAATGTGATTTTGGAGGGAAAAAACAGCATCGGTAGTAATGTCAAAATAGGTGCCAATACTAATATAAAAAACTCCATCATTGGTGATAATGTAGAAATCTTGGCAAACTGTATTATTGAGGATGCGGTGATAGGACAAGGCAGCCGAATCGGTCCTTTTGCCAGACTCAGGCCGGAAAGCGTTTTAGCGAATGATGTCCATATCGGCAATTTTGTAGAAATCAAGAAATCATCGGTAGCGGCAGGCAGCAAGATAAACCATTTAAGTTATATCGGCGATACGACGGTGGGCAGCAAGGTTAATATCGGTGCCGGAACCATTACCTGTAATTACGATGGCGTTAATAAATTCAGAACCGTTATTGAAGACGGCGCGTTTATCGGCTCGAATAGCCAGTTGGTCGCCCCGGTTACAATAGGCAAAAATGCCACGATAGGCGCGGGATCAACAATCACCAAAGACAGTCCTGAAAATCAGTTGACTTTAAGCAGAGCCAAACAAATATCACTTGCAGGATGGCAACGGCCCATTAAACTCGACTGCATGGCCGCGACTGCTCCCGGCAGTCTTGCGGCATTTCCTCCATCCATGGAGGTCAGATCAGGAAAGTACGACTCCACGGATGGAGGAGGTAGAGCACCAACAGTAGGCGCTTTAGGCGACGCAGGGCAGTTGCCGAGTGTAATGTCGGGAACAATTACCGAGGAGAAATAATATGTGTGGAATTGTAGGCGGCATCGCGCAACGAAATGTAGTGCCCATTTTATTGGAGGGCTTGAAGCGGCTGGAATACCGTGGTTATGATTCTGCGGGACTTGCTGTTATCAACAATCAGCAAATCTACCGGAAACGTGAGCTGGGCAAGGTAAAAGGCCTGGAAACGTTGTTGGAAGCCGATCCTATCGCAGGCCATATTGGCATCGCGCATACCCGCTGGGCTACCCACGGCAAACCCAGCACCGCAAATGCGCATCCGCATATCTGCCGGAATAAAGTGGCCGTAGTGCACAACGGCATTATTGAAAACCATGAGCATTTAAGGGAAGTGCAGCGGCAACAAGGCTACGAATTCACTTCGGAAACCGACACCGAAGTTATCGTGCATGAAATTTATCATGCCCTGAGCGTAGCCGAAGGGCAGTCCAGCGACGGGTTGCTGAATGCGGTTAAGAAGGCCGTCAAAAAATTGGATGGAGCCTATGCTTTGGGCATCATGAGTGTTGACGATCCCGATACGCTGATAGCATGTAGAAAAGGCAGTCCGCTGGTTATCGGCGTCGGCATAGGCGAGTATTTTATCGCCTCGGATGTGGCGGCATTGCTCCCGGTTACGCAACGCTTTATTTTTCTGGAAGAGGGCGACATAGCGGCGATCACTATTAACGGGCTGGTTATTTATGACCGACATGATCGGGCTGTCAGTCGTCCGATCATAGAAAGCCAGTTGACAGCAGATTCGGTCGATAAAGGCGAGTATCGCCATTACATGTTGAAAGAAATCTACGAGCAGCCCTTTGCCATTTCGCAAGCCCTGGAAGGCCGGTTCATCAACAACCGTTTGCAGGAAAGTTCATTCGGGCACAACGCCGCCGAAGTATTCGATAACATCAAAGCCATCCAGATTTTAGCCTGCGGTACCAGTTACCATGCCGGGATGGTGGCGCGTTACTGGTTTGAAAAACTGGCCCATGTCCCCTGCAATATCGAAGTGGCCAGCGAGTTTCGTTACAGAAATCCGGTCTTAGCGCCGGACACGCTGATAGTCACCATCTCGCAATCCGGCGAGACAGCAGACACCTTGGCGGCATTATTGGAGGCCAAGAAGCTGGGCGCAAAATATTCCTTAGCCATCTGCAACGTGCCGGAAAGCTCGTTGGTCAGGGAGTCCGATCTGGTGTTGATGACTCGCGCCGGGCCTGAAATTGGAGTTGCATCGACCAAAGCTTTTACCACGCAGTTGGCGACCTTAATGTTGTTGGTTATTGCTATCGGCAGGCGTTTTCATATGACCGAAATAGTCGAGCAAAAAATCACTTCGGAATTATTCAGCTTGCCGGGAAAAATCGAACAAGTATTACGGCTGGATGATGAAATAAAAGCCCTGTCCGAGCAGTTTGCCGAAAAACAGCATGCCTTGTTTTTAGGCCGGGGCACCCATTACCCGATAGCCATGGAAGGCGCGTTAAAATTAAAGGAAATTTCCTATATTCATGCCGAAGCCTACCCGGCCGGCGAGCTAAAACACGGCCCCTTGGCATTAATCGATGCCGACATGCCGGTGGTGACTGTCGCGCCCAACAACAGCCTGCTGGAAAAGCTCAAATCGAATATGCAGGAAGTCAGCGCCCGAGGCGGACAACTGATCGTTTTTATGGATGAGACGCTAGCTGCGGCGAATGATGAAAATGTACAGATCGTAAAAGTTCCCCAGGTTGACAATGAGATTTCGCCGATTGTATACACCATTCCGTTGCAACTGTTGGCTTATCATGTCGCCGTGTTAAAGGGTACCGATGTCGATCAGCCCAGGAATCTGGCGAAGTCGGTTACGGTGGAGTAGAAATGGCAAAATTATCGCTGCAAGAACAATTGTTAAAATCCGGCTTAGTCAGCAACGCTCAAGCCAAAAGCGTTAAATCCGATAAGCGCAAGCAGGCTCAGCAGCAGCGCAAGAATGGAGTTGAGATAGTCGATGAAGCTAAGGAATTGGCTCAAAAAGCGCAGGCCGAAAAAATCGAAAGGGACAGGGAACTAAACCAGTTGCGCCAGCAGCAGGAAGAACAAAAGCAGCTGGTCGCGCAAATAAAACAGATTATCGAGTTAAACCGTCTGCCCAGGGATGCTGAAGGACTGGCTTATAATTTTACCGATGATAACAAGGTCAAGCGCTTGTATGTCTCGGAGGCGATGCGCGATCAGATTGCCGAGGGGCGGCTGGCTATCGTAAAGCTAGGGGCAAACTATGAAGTGGTGCCTGCCGAGGCGGCAAGAAAAATACAGCAACGCGATGCTGCCCGCGTGATAGTTTTTAATCAGCAAAATACGGCGGTAGATCCGGTCGATGATGCTTATGCGGCATATCAGGTTCCCGATGATTTGATCTGGTAGTGGACGCGAATGGCCTTCGCGCCCACCATTCCCGACAAACCAATCAGCCTTAAGGTAGCGTACATTGCAACGAAGCAAGAGAAAAATGTATGAACGAACCGTATTCACAAGGTAACTTTATGATTGCTTTCTTTTACGGGGAATTGGCGAGTAAGGAAATGTTAGTCCATATCGTCACACAGTCGCCGATCATTGAAGCCTTGCAGGCGGCAGCATGTTGACACAATTGATTGTTTATTTTGCTTACTTCCTGAAAACATCCAGGCGTTATCAGAGCGCCAAGCTGTTTTTTTATAACCTGCTGGAGAACCCGAACAGTCGGCTTAAATCCTATTTCGATATTTTTATGATTTGCCTGGTCATGCTCAGCGTTTTCCTGCTGATTTACGAGGTGGATAATAAATTGAGCGAAAGCGAGGTGCTGTTCGAGCACTGCGTCATCAGTCTATTTATCCTTGAATACCTGCTACGGGGCTGGGTGTACAGCGACAATCATAAAATCATCCTTGAGCATTATGAAAAGGCCAAATATTTGAATGTCCCTTTTCCGCTGACCAAGGTTGCCGGAATCATGCTCGGCAAGAAAATAAACTATATTTTCAGTCCGCTGGCCCTGATCGATTTACTGGCTATTTTGCCCAGTTACAGGCCGTTACGGATATTAAGGGTTTTCCTGATCTTCCGGCTGTTCAAGCTGTTCCGTTATTTCAACAGCATTAAACTATTTGCCAATGTCATTGCCAGCAGGCGATTTGAGCTGGTTACCTTGGGGCTTTTTCTGGGTTTTCTGGTATTTGTAGCCACTACCGGCATTTATTTATTTGAAAAACCCGCTAACGGCGGGCAGGTTAAAAACCTGTTCGATGCTTTTTACTGGGCGATAGTCACAGTTGCAACCGTCGGTTACGGCGATATTACGCCGCAGACTACCGGCGGGCGAATCGTTGCGATGGCCTTGATTCTGATCGGCTTGGGCGTCTTGTCTTTTCTTGTTTCGATTATCGTTGCGGCATTTAACGAGGAGATGGACGAATTGCGCGAGAGCAGTACCTACGCCGAACTGCATCGCTTCGACAGTTTTATTATCATTTGCGGATTTGGCCGGGTCGGGCAGCATATTGCCGCACAGCTGAAAAAAGACCGGCTTCATTTTGTTATCATTGATAACAAGGAAGCCAACGTGTTGAAAGCAAAGCGGCTGGGCTACTTGGTCATTCATGAGGATGCCAGTAAAAACGGCGTGATCCAGAATGCGGGCATTAACAAAGGCGCAACGGCGGTTATCTGCACGACCGGCGATGATGTGATCAATGTTTATATCACGCTGACCAGTCGCCATTTAAACCCGGACATCCGAATTATTTCCCGAGCGAACAGACAGAATAACGTCAAAAAACTCTATCAGGCCGGTGCCAGCAATGTGATCCAGCCGTTTGAAATTGCAGGCATGGTGGTTGCCGAATATATCGGCCAGCCGGTGGCTTTTGAGGCGGTTTTGGGCATCATTCGCGAGGAAAGCCATGTCATCATGGAAACCTTATGTGTGCATCCCGGTTCATTCATCGAAGGGATGAATATCGCCGGGATTGACTTGGAGCAACGGAAATTAATGTTGCTGGGCATTATCAGCGCCAATCCGGCGCATCAGAAACATAAGAACAGCTACCCGATTAAAAACCAGCATTTTTATTTTAATCCCGAGTCGCACTTCGTATTGCGCGACGGCGACTTGCTGGTCGTTATGGGCAGGGAGTACGCGATAGATTATTTTCGCGATCAGATCGAAAAAAGCCGGTTAAAAAAGGGGAGAAAGCGATGAAGCGCATAGCCATATTCGGTTACAGCGTCATGTCCTTGGAAGCGATGAGCCGATTGAATCAGGAACAATGCAGCATTGTTTTTATCGGTAAAGACGATGCCGAAGCCGCGCTGGTTGCGGAAAAAGGTTTTGAAACCAAAGTCATCGATTTTCGCAATGACGATGATCTCCGCTCTATCGGCATCGGCGCTGATGTCGATACCCTGTTCTGCTTTTATCCCAGGGATTTCGACAACGTATTTTTAACCATTTCGGCGCGGGCGATTGATAAAGACATCACCATCGTCGCCATTGTTGACGACCCGGAATCGGCTGAAAAATTACTGGCCGCAGGCGCGAATAAAATCATCGATCCGTATGAAATTTGCGGCAGGAAAACCCACGAAATGCTGACCAAGCCGGATATTACCAACATTCTGGATAATACCGTTTTCGGTCGGCATGATTTAAAGATGGCGCAAATAGAAATCCCCAAAGGTTCCTGTCTGGAAAACACCAACACCAGCGAGTTAAAGCTGAATGAACAGCATAATTTGATTCTGATCGGTGTTGTAGACAGGGAATTAGGCGATCAATTGCATTTTGCAATCAGGGAGAAAGAGCACTGCCTGGATGCGGGCGATGTTCTGGTAGTTATGGGGCCAGCAAGGGAAATAAAAGCGTTTAAAAAACAAGTCGAGCAAGTTGAGAATGGCGAATTCAAGTCGGATTAACCGGTCGCTTTTGTGGGCATTTTCAAAAACAGCATACATTGCAGCTATGGCACGCACACACGCATGAAGATCGATAGTCATGTCGTGCAATAATCTGTATAACTTCACTAAAAATTATTTTCTTCTTACACCGACTGACAGCAGGGAGATGGTGTGCGGTTGGTTGAGTATTAAAATTTCAGGAAAATAGAACCTAAGGACAGATAAAAACTATCCTGATTAGCTAGATGCTTCAGCCAGCATCGTCATACCGGCAGGGATGCCGGTATCCAGCGCCATGGACGGTAACTTGCCGATACCATTGCTGCATGATTTAGGCTCGATGCTAGTCCATGGCTTCACATCCATGTGACTGGATTCCGGCATA